>VGZY01000008.1 GCA_016872355.1 SAR202 cluster bacterium
CTACGTGAAGGTCAGGTATATGGGTCTGCAAAGAAACCAGACAGAGATGTGGCTAAAGTGCATGGCCTACAACCTGCGCCGGGCTGAACGGCTGGTATTCGCGACCTAAAAGTGGCGCCAGGCTGCCTAATGGCAGCCTGGCGCTTACGCTCCGGCTTCGAAACATGCCTGACGGCGGATGCCGGGGCTAAAAATTCGCCCGAACACGACATCAATTTGAAGAGGCTCGTCCAAAATCCTCTCCTCCCGAGGTAACGCAAAGGTCTCCCGAGGGAGAGGCCTTTGCCGCTCTGGGCAAAGGGTGAGGGCTAATGGCTGTTCTGCCTTCGCTCTCCTCCGAACGTAGGGGCAGGTCCCCGTGCCTGCCCCGGCTGTTGGGTCGACAGACCTCGCCATCAGGCCCGGTCCCCGCCCCCGGGGCAACCATCCGCCGCGGTGGACCCCTACGACATCCAGGACCACCCACCACACCCCGGGGCAGGCACGGGGACCTGCCCCTACGTTCGGACTGGACAGCCGTAGCCCTCACCCCTTCGCAAAGCCTCAGGGCAGGCTCTACGGACAGGGTCCCGCAGGCCTCTCCCTCGGGGAGAGGAGGAATCCCGCCCTGCTTACTGCTCGATTTCCAGCTTCACACCCGGGTGCACGTACTCCTTGTCCTTCTGGTAGACCTGCAACCGTCCGCAGTTGTCCGTGACAATGATGCGGTACGCGTCGTCCACGCGAATGCCCGTCGGGCGCTGGAACCGCCCCATCCCGGTGTAGTCCTTCACCTGCCGGTACGCCTTGATCGTCCCCGGGTCCCTCCGGATGATGTACTCACCGGCCTTTGAGAGCGTCGTCGCATCGCCATAGAGCGCGGCGATGATGTCGCCGTTCGGCTCGTATATCTGCACGCGCTTGTTGCCCCAGTCCGTCACGTACACGTCGCCGTCCGCGTCAACCGCCACGCCCGCCGGATGGTCAAGCTCGCCGCCGGACTCCGGTATCGTGCCGAACGCCATCAGGTGCTTGCCGTCCGCCGTGAACTTCTGGACGCGGTTATTCCCCCAGTCCGCAACGTAAACGTCGCCCTTCCTGTCGATCGTTATGCCCCAGGGCAAGCTCAGTTGACCGGGACCCGTGCCGTGGCTTCCAAACGTGAGGAGGTGCTTCCCTTCGCGGGTAAACTTCTGCACGCGGTGGTTGCGACTGTCCACAACGTAAAGGTCGTCGTTCTTGTCGAACACAATGCCCGCCGGACCGTCCATCAGTCCGGGCGCGGCGCCGCGGTCCCCCCACATCGCAACGTGCTCTTTGCCGGGATTGGAGTCCGGATACGGGATGATCCCGTCCGGGCTGAACGACATCACGCAATTGAGCCCCTCGTCCGATACCCAGACCGTGCCGTCTTTGCCGACAGCGATGCCCACCGGCCAAACGAACTCCTTGCGGGCGAAGTCGCCGATGTGGTCCTCCCCCAGCGTCGTCTTCCCCACGCGGCCGCAGTCCGCAATATCGCCCCCCGTGCCGCCCCGGCTAAGGACAAAGATAATCTCTTTGTCCTTAGCCGGGTCCTGGTGCGCGATCGCCAGGTCCACGGGGTTCCGGTACCCACCGGTGCGCCCATTAACCTCGTTGGTTGGCCGCCCCAGCGAATACTGGAAGTGCCATACACGTCCCGCGGCAGCCGTCGTAATCATCGTTCGCTCCGCTCACGGTAGTTGGTAGTAGGTAGTCAGTAGTCAGTTTGCAGATGATGGAATTCCATCGTCGGGAATAACTCTTTCAGTTTTGACTTGCGTTAGAAGACTCGCTCGCAACGATTAGAGTTGCTTGCTGAGTGCGATTAGCTTTGATTGAAGTCGCTGATGTTCGTCGGCGGTCAGATAGCCAAGTCGTCGCGCAATTTCAAGCTGAGTGTCCAACTCGGCGAGGGAGCCTTGAGAGATCGCGATAAACCGGACGTTTTCCTTCGCGCCGCTTCTGGCGTAACCCTCCGCTATATTGGAGGGGACTGAGACTGCTGCACGCTGCATTTGGCTGGCCAGCGCGTACGTTTCTGAATTTGGGAAGGTCTTCGTCAGTGCGTAGATGTACTGAACGAGCTCAATCCCGCCCTGCCAGACTCGTAAATCTCGATAGCTTGCGAAGGACATTTCTCGCTCACATATTCCCGGTTTCAATCCGACTACCGACTACTGACTACCGACTACTGCTTACCCGAACTGGTACTCCCTGGTGCCCGCAATGAGGGCCATTACCTCGCTCGCGCGCTGGGCGGAGCGCTGGTACTGCTCGCGGGTCGCCCACGAGATCGGGCCGCCTGCTTCAATGTGCGCGATGAGCTCCCGCCGAGTGTCCGGCGTGGCCTTCACCGGCCCCATCAGGTCTATGCAGCGGTCCACGAACTTATCCGCCGTCATCGCAACGCCGTTCGATGTCGCGATGCGCCGGATGATCTCGCTGATCCCCGGCAGATCGGGATTGCCGAAGCGCTGGGTGGCGAAGTTCACGCGCTGCACCAGTGCGCCGCTGTTGATCCACTCCTTGCCCGTGTGCCAACCCTCTACACTCGGGGGGTCCAGCAGGCTCTGTCCCATGTACCCTGTCTCATTGGACGTGTCGGTCCACCGCGGGTCAGGCCCGTTCATGTCGCCGGAGACCTTCAGCGTCTCCACCATCAGCTCGGCAGGGTTCTTCACCTTCTGGTACATAGCGTTCTTGAAGAAGTCGGAAGTGAAGATAGCCTTCATCACAGGCTTGATCTCGTAGTCCGACTTCACAAACGTGTCTGTGATGAACTTGATTGCGGCGGGATCGCGGGGAGGCTCTATCGACCACGCCGGGACCTGAGGCTCGTCCGCCACAAAGAAGTTGTAAAGGTGCCGTGCGATAAAGGTATGGCAGCCCGGCTGCTGGACGATGATGTCGATGATATCCTCGCCGTTGAACCTGCCTTTGTGGCCCAGGAAGGTCTTCTCGCCGGCGTCGTGGTCCTCCGGCCGGTACTCGAAATTCCACAGGTGGGGACCCCACAACAGCCAGTGTAGCTTTGTGTTTATCGTCCAGCCGGTGAACGCGCGGGACGCCTCGAAAACATCCTTCTCGGTGTAGTTGCCAATGCCCATGGAAAAGAGCTCCAGCAGCTCCCGTCCCCAGTTCTCGTTCGGCTGGCGCTTGTGGTTCTCGTTGTTGTCCAGCCAGAAGATCATTGAGGGGTTGCTAGCCAGCGTCACAAGGAGGTCGCGGTAGTTGCCCATCCCCTCCTTGCGGAAGATGTCGATCTGCGTCACCAGCTCGTACGCGCTCTCGACTTTCGCATGGCCGGTCGCGAATACCTGGTGCCAGAACAGCGCCATCTTCTCGGCCAAAGGCCGCTTAGTCGTCACCATGCGATAAAGCCAGTGGTGCTGGCCGTTCGTCAGGCCGAAGGGGCGCTCGGTGTAGGGGTGGTACCTGTAGAGGAGGTTGAGGTCGTCGTCCGGCTGGGAATCGGGGTCGAGCAGCATCTCAAGCGTCGCATCGTAGCCACGCTCCGCCAGCTTCTCCAGCTCCGCGCGAGAGGCGCCGAAGCCTGCCCGTCGCATCAGGTGCGCAATCAGCGCAATCTCGTCTGTCTTAACCGTGGTCATGACACATCTCCTTACGTGGCACTCTCGATGCGCGCAAACTGCAAATGGCCCACTGTGGGATTTCGAGTTTAGCCACGGCCGGAACTTGTGTCAAGGTTGCCCAATCGGCTACATTAACTCAGACCTTTTTTCTGGGAGCCGGATATTGCTATCGAAGCCGTCTATCTACGTCACAGGCACACTATGGAAGCGGGCCCGCCCCGGGACGCTCGTCGTCGCCTGTTCCGACGGCCGACTCCAGGAGAACCTCGATGACTTCCTGCACCAGGGGCTGGGGATAGCCCACTACGACAGGCTTTACGCGCCGGGCGGCGGCGGGGTGCTCTCCAGGAGCGGGTCGGACTTCCTTCGCTCCGACCACTTCAGGAGCGAGTGCAAGTACCTGATAAACCTGCACGCTGTAACCGACCTGTATCTGATCTTCCACGGCCCGAGCTCCACCGGCCCGGAGGAGGCCCTCTGCGCCGACTATCGCCGCAAGATGCCCTGGGCATCCGTGGAGGAGGTCAGGCACCAGCAGTCGCTGGACGCCCGAGACGCCATGTCCCTCGCCTGGGACCGCCCCGTCCGCATGCACGCCTATGGCTGCGAGGTAACCCGCGACGACGCCGTCCGGTTCATCGCGTTGTAGTCCGCTGCCCGTCCGCTCCCGGTCTGCAGGCTCGTCTGCCGTCCCGAAGTGACCCGCGCCGCCGCGGACCGGCCCTTCAAGATGTGCCGTGAGCACTCAAACGGCGGGAAAGCGCCCCAATGCGCCTGCTGGCTAAGGCCTACATCGGCGGCGGGCCCACGCCGAACTGCTCGCCCACCCACATGATCGCGAACACCAGCGCAATCACGATTGCCAGCGCTATCCCGAATCGCATCCAACCGATCGATATCTCCCGCGCCCTGCTTATCACAGCTTTCATGGCAGACCTCCCGCGGTCATCGCACCACCGAGGCTCACGGCCTCGCTCCGTACAACATGCTAAGCAACATCAACGCAATAACTATCAAGACCACCGCCGCCATCCCAAGCACCGCCCGCCCGCACCCCGCCGCGGTGCTTCTTGTATGCCACGGCTTAAGCCTGTAAGGATACCCGTGTCTCATCCCCAGCCCCTAATCCACCGCATCATAACTCCCATGTCTCAACTCTCAACTCTCAACTCCTAACTCACTGCTCACTGCTAACGGCTCACTGCCCACTCCCCACCACCACCTTCACTGCCGACTCCGCCACGCCGTTCCGGCCCCGGGCCACATCCACCGTCGCCACCAGCTTCCAGGTGAACGTCCACGACGTTGTCGAGTCCTTCTCAAGCTCCTTCGCGTCCTGCAGGCGCCTCGGCTCCGCGATGCCTATCGGCATCTTTACCGCGTACGACTGCACCTCGCCCGAGCCCAGCTTCGCCTTGCCGATCAGGCTGCCCGTGCTCCGGACGTGCTTCTCAATCTTGCTCGTCGTCGTGGGCGTCGCCGCTACATAGTCGTTGCTGCGCGTCACTACGCCGCCCTGCAGCGCGGCGCTTCCGCCCATCCCCATCGTGCGCACCGTCTCCGCCTTGGTGAACTTCTCCTCCAGCACCAGTTCCACCACTCCGCCTCTGATCTCCACGCTTCGCTCCGGCCGCACCTCAACGGTTACCTCAATCGTCTCGCCGAGCCTGTACGCCCGGTCATCGAACTTCAGCGTCACAGGCACACTCTTCGATTTGAAAAACATCGGTGCGTCTCCGTGCAATAACGTTATACGTCACAGCCCATCGCCCGCGCATCACACGACTCTGTGATTCTATACCAACTACGTGCCCGGCGCTGCTCAAAGCACTCTCTCCAACCACATCCGCTATGTATTACAGTATCAGATTGTATTACAATGAGTGATGTCCTTACCAAATCATGGGTGGTACGGGAGAAACACACGATGAAGGAAATGAAGACAAGGATTACTCAAAAAGGCCAGGTTACTATCCCTGCCGAAATCAGAAGCCGTCTGGGCCTGAAGCCCAGGGATACCGTCAGATTCACAATGGAGGGCGACATTGTAACTCTCGCGGCGGCAAAGTCCCGGTTACTCGAGGGATTCGGCGCTGTCAAACCTCACAAGCGCCCTGAAGATTGGCGGAAGATTCGCGAGGAAACTGAGAGGGCTATTGCCGAGGATGTAATTCGCGAGGATGTGGAGTCGTGACAACCGCCAGGTTCCTGGATACTAACATACTGCTCAGGTATTTCTCTGGTGATGACAAAACCAAGGCGGAAAAAGCTCTCGCGCTTCTGATGAGGGTGGAGCGGGGCGACGAGAGAGTGGAGACTTCCGTCGTAGTCGTCTGCGAAACCATATTCACGCTCACGAAGTCATATGGAGTCACAAGGTCCGAAGTGAAGAGACTGCTGGCCCCTATTCTTCAAATGAAGAACTTCAATCTGGTCGGCAAGGCCGTTTGCCTTGATGCCCTCGACGTTTTCGAATCAAACAACGTGTCGTTCGCTGACGCCTTCAATGCCGTCTACATGAAGTCCCGAGGCATGACCGAAGTGTATAGCTGGGACTCAGACTTTGACCGACTTGAAGGGGTAACGAGGGTATCCCCTTAGGTCCGACGGATCGTTGGGGTTTGACGATTCTGCGACCGACGGCTTTAGTTGGGCTCTTCGGTACCCCGGCTCTATTCCAGCACCACGACGACCGGCCGCTCCGCCACCGCGTCTCGCGCCATCCGTACATCTACCGTGGTTCGTACCTTCCAGTGAAATGTCCAGGTTGCATGGCCCTCCGCTCCCGCCGCCTTCGACTCCCGCAGGTGCCTCGGATCGGACGCGGCAATCCTCAGGTCGAAACGATAGGACCGTGTCTCCCCGGCCTCTAGTAGGGCCTTCTCAGCGCGCCTGGCGGCGCTGTGCACATACTGTTCGGTCTTGACTGAAGGCAATATCGGATCCGGACGGTACGCGAAGTAACCGAGATGCCCGCTCCCATGCAGCCCGCGGGCGCCGCCCCACCCGACAGTCATCGACTTCTCGGTCTTCGTCAGCCGCTCCTCCAGGACAAGCTCCACTTTGACGCCGGGTATCCCAACCTTCCGGTCAGGCCGGAATCCTTCTGTAACGTCGATGGTCTGCCCGCGTCTGTAAGGCCGGTCCTCGAACTTCAATGTAACCGGCAAGGGTCTGGTCTTGTAGATCATCGCGTCCCCGCTTTCTTCAAATGACACACGAACCGTCGCCGGTTCATTGCGCCTTGCCCGTTCCCTCCACCAGCTCCACGGTCCGCCGCGCCGCCAGCCCCTCGAACACCTCCGCCAACCCCGACGGCCACCGCACCTCAATATCTACCGTCTCGATATCCCCCAGTCCGAAGGTCAGCCACGGGCTGTGCGAGGAATGGAAGGCGCCGCCCGCCCGTACCGTCCCCGCCCATGCCTTCCCGCCGCCGCGCACGGTTACGGCCGCGCCCACGCCGCTCTTGTTGCTTGACATGCCTACCGCCTTGACCGTAACCCAGCTCTTGCCCGAGCCGGTGTTGTGCATCAACACCGGTCGCCCGCCCTTCAGGTAAGCCTCGGACGACCCGACAACAATGTCCACATATCCGTCGTTATCATAGTCCGCCGCCGCTAGGCCATTCACGCCGGGACCGGAGAAATCGTACGTGGCGGCGACTTCGAACCTGCCGTCCCCATTTCCCTTGATCAGGTAACCGGAACCAGTTTGCACCTGCACGTCCTCGATTGCCAAGCCGGAGACGAGGAAAATGTCAGCGTGGCCGTCGTTGTTTAAGTCCTGGAACGCGGCTCCCCAGCTTCTGGCTGAGTATTGCGTGTCCCTGATACCCGCAGCCTGCGATATTTCTACAAAACTCCCCGATGAGGCCTTTCGGAAGAGACTGTTCTTGAACATGTCCCCGTAAGGTCCAACCGGGGGCCTTCCCCAGCCCGTCGAGAAGAGGTCCTCGTAGCCATCGCCATTGTAGTCAGCGAATCCCATGTTCGTACGCATGGAAAGCTCCGGACTCGTGGATGGAGGCACGACAACATTGATCCCGGCCTCAGTAGCAACGTCGGTGAACGTCATGTCACCGTTGTTCCGGTATAGCTCGAAGATGGCCGCACCGAATGAACAACTCCCTACGAGGAGGTCTTGAAGCTGGTCATCGTTGTAGTCCACGAATGCGACTGAGCAACCGGCAGAGGTGTGCGTGAGTCCTGCGTCCCGAGAGATGTTACGGAAGGTGCGATCGCCCCTGTTCAGATACAGGTGGTCCAACGTTGCGCCTGCGGTCGTGGCGCGGGAGCTGGACCTTACGTTCAGTCGGGTCACAACATAGAGGTCCAGAAGGCCGTCGTTATTAATGTCGCCGAATGCGGCGCCCATCGGCGCCTCAATGCCCTGGATGCCCGAGGCTGCAATCACCTCATTGAACGTGCCGTCGCAGTTGTTGACGTATAGCTTCGGACCCGACATCGCTGTCTGCTGCACGCCGCCCGTACCATTCACAAACAGGTCGGCGCAGCCGTCGTTGTTGATGTCCGCCGCGGTTGCGCTCCCGCTGCCGTCGCCGTTGGCCACCCCAGTCTGCCTTGCCACATCCGTGAACGTGCCGTCACCGTTGTTCCTGAATAGCGCATTGTCCGCGCCCTTCGTGTTGGTCAGGTACAGGTCCAGCCAGCCGTCGTTGTCATAGTCAAGCCACGCCGCCCCGGCAAACATGTCCCCGCCGGAGCTGATGCCGAGGCGGTGGAAGTCCAGGGCATCCGAGGCATCCTCAAAAAACTCGTCTTTGAACAGGGGCTTGAAAGGTGGCTCAGGGGCGGGGGAGGGTGCCGCCGCTTCGGTAGGCAAAGGAGTGGCCGGCAGTACATCGGCCCCGGGCTGCGCCGGGCCGCTACAGGCGATAACTGCAACTATTGTAAGGAGCAGAGCGAACGCGGAATGGCGCATGAGTGCCCCTCTAGTGCATGATGCGCTCGATTCTGATGCACTGCGCAACGTCCCGCATCACAGAGTCATGTGATTTCAGGTGGTCTCGGCATCACAGGGAAGTGGCAGGTCGAGTTCCTCAGCACGCTACGGCGTCGCGAAGACGTCCACCGCCTGCACCACGAACCCGGACAGCGGAACGTCGCCCTTCCGTCGCTCCAGGATGCCGCCGATGAGGTTGAAGTCGTCGTTCACGGACGCCGAGATTGATGCAAGGTAGCCCTCCGCTTCGTTGGGGGCGAGCCGGATGAGCCGGTCGTGCACGGTGAGGATTGTCTCCGGGGAGAGCGTGTCCCGCGCGATAAGTTCCGCCTTCGCGTCCGCCAGCAGCGGGTCGTTCAGGACCGCCAGCCACAGGATGATGATCCCGCGCGCGTGCTCCTGCGAAGGGTCCTCCAGGCTGCTCCGCCATATCGCCCGCCAGGTGTCGAACACCTGGCTCGCCGTGGAGTCCGTGGGGATAAGCGTCGCGTTCACGCCGGAGTACTCTCCCAGCCTGCGAATCAGCGCCGCCTCGAAGGCGTACGCCTCAGCCTCCCTTATCGCGCCCGCCGCCGTCTCGCGCAGCGACTTGTCTTGCACAGGGTTGCGGATGCGCTGGCGGGCGTGGCCCGACTCGTGCGCCAGGCTGGCCAGCACGCTCGCCTGCGTCGCGTCGCCGTTCACTACTAGCTCCAGCCCCTCGACGGACCGGTAGCAGCAATACGCCATCGCCTGCTTGAGCTCGATCTCCCCGTTCGACCGCGCGTCCACGGTGTCGTAGTACTCCTGGCGCGACAGTATCGTCGGTATCCACCCGTCCTGCTGCGGCGTCCGGCCGGTGAGCAGGTAGTAGCCGGTCTCGTAGACCTCAAGGACGCCGTCCCGGAAGTCTTCTTTAATTGCTTCGATCTCCTCGCGGAAGACGACCGTGGAGTCCCCGATCGTGCTGATGTTCGTGGAGAGGATGAAGTCCAGCCGCTTTCGGACCTCTTCCGGGCCAAGCGGTGTGAACGGAGGCCGCGCGGACGGCGCTGCCGGGGCGCCCGACGATTCGAACGTCGCCGGCATTCCCGCCTTCAGCGCGTACACGTGCCGGTCCCGCGAGCCCAAATAGACCGTGTCCCGCCCATAGGCCGGCGCAGACCTCACCTCGCCGCCGGTCCTGTAGGTCCAGGCCGTCTCGCCGTTCGCCCGGTCCACGGCGTAGAGATGCCCGTCCTGCGAGCCGAAGTAGAGCAGCCCTCCCGCCAGCAGAGGTTTCGTCCTCACCGGCCCTCCCGCCTTCGCCCGCCACACCAGCCGCCCGGTCGAGACGTCGAAGGCATAGACATAACCATCATCCGACCCGATTACTACGAGGTCCCCGTACGTAGTCGGCGACGAGAGAACAGGGCCGTCCGTCCGGTATCCCCAACGAAATTCTCCAGTTGTGGCACTGAAAGCGTAGACGTACCCATCCCAATCACCGGTAATCACCAGCCCGCCGTACACCGCCGGTGTGGTAATCGTCGCACTTACGATTTCGGTCTTGAATTTCAGAGTACCTGTGTTTTTGTCGAGGGCGTACAGGTGCTCGTCGTACGAGCCTAGGTACACTGTGTCTCCGTACACGGCCACCGCGCCGGGCAAGTCGCCTGCGGTGGCGTATTCCCAGACCTTCGCGCCGGTTGCGGCGTCGATCGCATATAAGTAGTTATTGTCCGACCCTACGTACACAATCCCGCTTTCCACGACCGGCGAAGCCCACACTCTGTCACCGGTGTTGAACCGCCATATCTCCTGGCCGGTCCCCGAGTTCAACGCGTACACATGCCCGTCCAGCGATGTGGTGTAGATCGCCGATCCCACCACCACGGGCGTCCCGAACAGCGGCCCGGTCGCCAGGTACCGCCACAGAAGGTCGCCGGAGATGGTGTCTATCGCGTACAGGTAACCATCCTGTGATGCAATAAACACCACGCCGAACGCAAACGTGGGCGACGCGTCCACCCAGTTGCCCGTCCGAAACCGCCAGATCAGGTCGCCGGCGACCGGCGCGTGCATAGGCGAAGGCGTGGCTGTCGGTGATGGCGTAGTAGTCGGTGTCCGAGTCGGCGTGGACGAAGGGACCGCTGTGAAGGTGGGTGACGGCGATGTTGTTGGGCTCGGGGTCGGCGACGGAGTGGGCGACGGCGTTGCGGTAGCCGGGGAGGGGATTGCCGTTGGGAAGGGCGTCGGGGAAGGAGACGGCGAAGGCTCGAGCGAAGACGTACGGGTAGGGGACGCCGTTGCCGTGCCGGTCGGCGCGGCCGTCGCGGGGGCCGCCGCCTGTGTGGGCGACGGCGTGTCGGCAGCGGGCGACGGTGTAGCGGTGGTGGCATACGGGGTCGACGCAAACGCAATCGGCGTCGGCGTCGCGTCGTCGCCGCACGCCCATGACGCCGCGAGCGCCAGCGCGGCGGCCAACGGCACAGCAATTCTTTTGATCGTCCGGCGTTTCAAGGACCCATCTCTCGGTGAATGTGGCACAAGTATGGCGAAAAAGTGCGCGCAATTGTTTCAGGGTGCAGGGCGCGCGTAGAAATTGTAACGAGGGGTCGTTTCGGACAGGTAGCAATTCCGTTGCGCCCGTCGCGCATCTAAAGGTATGGAAGGGCCGCACTCGCCGTATCGTGCGGCGTCTGGTATCTTAATCAGTGGCCGCGCCAACCTGGCCATTCGAAGGGACCCTAAATGACAACCAGCAACATCGAAAACGTGATCATCATCGGCAGCGGACCGGCCGGCCACACGGCCGCGCTCTACACTGCACGGGCCAACCTGAAGCCGCTCGTCATCGAGGGGCTCACTCCGGGTGGGCAGCTCACGATCACCACCGAAGTGGAGAACTTCCCCGGCTTCGTACACGGCATCCAGGGGCCTGAGCTCATGGTCATCTTCAAGGAACAGGCGGAGCGCTTCGGCACGCGCTACGTCATGGGCAACGTTACCTCCGTCGACCTCTCCAGGCGCCCGTTCAAGGTGGTTGTGGAGGAGGAGACGACCTACTACGCGTGCGCTCTGATCGTTGCCACAGGCGCAACGGCCAGGCTCCTGGGGCTCCCTTCCGAGAAGCGACTTATGGGCAACGGCGTCTCAGCCTGCGCTACGTGCGACGGCTTCTTCTTCCGCGAGCGGGAGGTCTATGTCGTGGGTGGCGGCGACACGGCGATGGAAGAGGCTACCTTCCTGACCAAGTTCGCCAGCAAGGTGCACGTGGTGCACCGCCGCGAAGAGCTGCGGGCATCCAAGATCATGCAGGAGCGCGCATTCAAGAACCCAAAGATCGATTTCGTATGGAACACCGTTGTGGATGACATCCTCGGTGTGGAACAGGGCGTCGTAACCGGCATACGCCTGCGCAACATAGTCACGGGCAAGGTGGAGGACCGCCCCGCGGACGGCGTCTTCATGGCCATCGGCCACAAGCCCAACACGGAGCTCTTCGCCGGCCAGCTCGATATTAACGAGAGCGGCTACATCATCACCCGCAACGGCACGAAGACGAATGTTGAGGGAGTCTTCGCGGCCGGCGACGTGCAGGACTGGGTCTACCGGCAGGCGATCACCGCCGCCGGCACCGGCTGCATGGCCGCAATCGACGCCGAGCGGTTCCTGAGCGAGCACGAGGAAGAGGCGCACGCAGACCGCGCTGCGGTCACACAAAAGAAGGCCTAGCACCGCCCATGCCGGATATCGATGTCGGCAATTCCGTATCTTTTGGACTGGACAGGGACCAGCAGCTCATCGTAGGCGGGATTCTCCTGCTCATGGTGCTGCTGCTGGTGCTGAACCGCCTCCTCTTGCGGCGCGTTTACCTCAAGGCAACCGGCAAGCTTGTCCGGAGGCCCGTCTTCAACGCCGTGGATGCGGATGACTCAACGATCGCTCGGTGGTTTGAGACGGCCATCGCCCTCCTCATAGTCGCTATCGCGGCGTCTTCCGTTCTATGGGCGCTCGAAGCAACCGGCGTGGATGTCGACGCCGTAACCGCCGGCATCCGCGACGCCTGGTCCGGCGCACTTCGCTGGCTGGGCCCGCGCGCTCTGCGGATAGCCATTCTCGTCGCGGTCGCATATGTTCTGAATCGCGCGTTCCACGGCGTCATACCGCCTCTGATGCGGAAACAGCTCCAGCGCGGCAAGTCCGGCATCGAGCTTGAGGAAGCCACCAAGCGCGCCGCCGCCCTCACCGAGGTGGCCCAGAACCTCATGACGGTGCTCATCGCCACTATCGTGTTCATCACCGCGCTGGCGGAGCTCGGCATCAATATCGCCCCTATTTTAGCCACGGTGGGTATCGCGGGCATCGCCCTCGGCTTCGGCGCCCAGCATCTGGTCAAGGACCTCATATCCGGCGCGTTTATTATCGGCGAGAACCAGTACGGAGTCGGCGACGTCGCCGCGGTGGGCGGCAAGACCGGTCTTGTGGAGTCGGTCAACCTCCGCCGCACCGTTCTCCGCGACCTGGACGGCATCGTTCACATCATCCCCAACGGCGAGATAACGACCGCCAGCAACTATACTCGCAACTTCTCCCGCGTGAACCTGGACATACGCGTTTCGTATCAGGAAGACCTGGACAAGGGCATCCGCGTGATCAACCGCGTGGGCTCCGAGGTGGGTAAGGACGACTACTTCAGCCAGATGATCATCGAGTCGCCGCAGGTCCTGCGGGTGAACAGCTTCGACGACTCCGGCGTTGCCATCAAGGTGGTCGGCGTCACGAAGCCCATCCGGCAGTGGGAGGTGACCGGGGATCTCCGCCGCAGGCTCAAGCGCGAGTTCGACCTGGAGGGGATAGAGATACCCGTGCCGCACCTGCTCGTCCACTGGGGCGACGGAGCGCATCCGCGTGCTAATGCCGAGTACCGACCACCCACGATTGGCCGCGCCGGGCACGACGGCACGCAGGCGCCGATCACCGCGCAGGACCCCTCTATCACTCAGTCTCGTGCGGAGGAAGCGGCGGCACGGGCAGCGCAACGGGCCGTCGAAAACGTCCTGCTGCATCGCGACGCAGTGCGAGAGGTACTTCGCATCCGCCCGTCTTGCCTCTTCACCGATATAGACGGCACCCTCGCCCGGAATGCGCTCACACCGGCTTCCGTGAAGATCACTCCCGCAGTGCGGGAGGCCCTGGGGGTTATCTCCCAGCACATCACCGTGGAGATCCTCACCGGCCGCGACATCGCCTCGGCGCGCGCGCTGATCGGCCTGAACTCAGTCGTTTACGCCGGCAACCATGGCTTTGAGGTGTGGGAGAAGGGGAATATCACCATTCCCCCGGACGCACGCGCCCTCTCCCGGCGTATGAACACCCTGTCGCGGGAGGCGAAGTCCGCGCTGGCGTCGGACCCGAGCATTTCCGTCGAAGACAAGAACTACTCTGTGGCCATCCACTATCGCAAGGCGCACGACCCTGAGATCTCCAGGCAGGCCATCCTGGCGTACCTTGCCAACGAGCCTCAGGCGAAGGGCTTCCTTATCCAGGAAGGCAACATGGCCGTCGAAGTGAAGGCTCAGAATGAAGCCGACAAGGGCAGGGCGCTCAAGGAGACCATCTCCCGCCAGGGCGCCCGCTCCGCCCTGGTAATCGGCGACGACTTTACGGACGTGGACGGCTTCAAGATCCTAAGGAAGCTCCGTGACGAGACCGGACTGGCCGGCCTCGCCATTGCCGTGCGTGGCACCAGGGCGCAAAAGCAGCTCTTCGACAACGCCGATTTCCAGCTTGCCGACGCCGAAGAGGTCGAGCTCTTCCTGACATGGCTGGCGGCGGAGCTTGAGCGCTCCGCGTGATGGTATAATCTCCTTCGGCGTTCAACACACCTGCCGGGGGGCGCTCGCCGTCAACGTCATCGACTGAGGTAGCAAATGGCGAAAATCGACGGGCTGGAGCTTTACCGCAAGATCGGCGTCAAGCCGGTCATCTCGGCGGCCGGTACGACGACACTCTATGGCGGCACCAAGGCCCGCCCGGAAGTCATGGAGGTCATGGCGAAGACCTCCAATATCATGGTGAACATTGACGAGCTTAACAAGGCGGCCGGCAAGGTGCTGGCGAAGTATACCGGCGCGGAGGCCGGCCTGGTGACCAGCGGCTCCGGTGGCGGCCTGGTGCTGCAGGCGGCGGCGGTTATCGCCGGCGCGGACCCCAAGAAGATGGTGCAGCTCCCGGACGCTAGCGGGCTCAAGAACGAGATCATCATCCACAAGAGCCACCGGTTCGCCTACGACCAGCTCTACCGCGCCGCCGGCGCGAAGTTCGTGGAGATCGGCGACGGCCGCCGCTGCTACCCCTGGCAGCTCGAAGCCGCCTTCACCGAGCGCACCGCAGCCGTGGCGTACCTCTTCGCCGCGTTCGTCTCCCAGCGCGCGCTGCCGCTCGAGCAGGTGTGCGAGATCGCCCACAAGCGCGGCGTGCCCGTCATCGTGGACGCCGCCTCCACGCTCCCGCCTCGCGCCAACCTGCGCAAGTTCATCGCCCAGGGCGCGGACCTGGTGCAGTTCAGCGGCGGCAAGGGCATCCGCGGGCCCCAGGGCACCGGCATACTCGTCGGCAGGTCCGATCTCATCGAGGCCGCCTTTGCAAACGGCTCTCCTCACCAGTTCCTCGGTCGCGGCCTGAAGGTCGCGAAAGAGGAGATCATGGGGCTGCTGACGGCGCTCGAGATCTTCGTCAACGAGGACGAAGCCGCCGAGACGAATCGGTACACCGAGATGTGCCGGCGGGTGGTGGACGCTCTCATCGAGATTCCGGGCATCAAGGTGTCAGTGGAGCACGACGGCCACAGCTACCATGTGCCGACGGCGCTCATCGAGTTCACTCACGACTGGAAGGGCCCAAGCCGCGATACGATCATGAGCAATCTCGATAACGGCGATCCCCATATCTACCTGCACCGCCTTGGCGACCCCGACGAGCTGGCCGTGGAGCCGATCAACCTGGATGACCAGGAGCTTGAGATCGTCATCCGCCGCCTGCGCGAGGAGATGCTGAAGCCGGTGAAGAGGTAGGCCACGCGGATTCGGTACCAAGCGACGGGCGTCCCGATGCATCGGGACGCCCTGTCTTTTTGCCATGCCGGCGCAGGGGCTGATAGCATTGGAGGGAAGCTGCGGTGGTGAGCTGACGGGTTGCGGAGTCCCACCCTCACCCTTTGCGCAAAGCCGCAAAGGCCTCTCCCTCAAAGGGAGAGGAGGGGATCCCTCTTCTCCCTTGAGGGAGAAGGTGGCCGAAGGCCGGATGAGGGTGGGTCCAGCCTACAGATTACCTAGCCATCGCCATCGCGCCCTTTGAAATTCATCCAGGTCATTGCCTTGCTCAAACCGGCCATTCTCTTCGCCCTCGCCCTGACGCTGCTGACAGCGTGCGGTAAGGACGCGCCCGCCACACCCGTGCCGGCCACCGCCACGCCCGCGCCGACAGCTACCGCCGCGCCGTCTCCCACCCCGTTCGTAATAGAGCCCGGGCACGACCCCGGCCAGACGATGTACGCTCTCATGGATGCCGGTATGCCCGGCCCTTCGTCCGTCGGTCCCAGTCCCCACGACCGCCTGCGGCAGGCGCTGGCGTCGGCCACTCGCAACAGGGACACGTCGCAGGCGCCCGTCCTCGTGGAGCTCTTGCGCCTCGTCCCTTCTCAGCAATTCCGCGAGGATATCACCGCCGCACTGCTCGTCCTGACCGGACTGGAGGCCGGGGCTGCGCCGGCCGGATGGCTGGAGTGGGAGGAGTGGCTGGGTCTGAACCTGGTCGATTACCTCCCCCCGAAGGGCTACGGCGCGTGGAAGGCGGAGCTATACTGGCGCTTAGACCCGGCGCTGGGCGACCTGCTGGTCGGAATGGAGGAGACGGCCCGGATAGACCTCACGGAGCTCCTCTGGTCCGGCGCGCGCCTCGGAGACGTTGCGCCGCTCGATTCCCCGCGGTCAGTCCCGGCGTCTGCGGCCAGGTTCATGCTCCCCACGGACCGCGTGATCGGCGTATCGATCGATGGTGAGCACCGCGCATACCCGCTTCGGATCATGGCGGCGCACGAGGCGGCGAACGACGAGCTTGCCGACGAGCGCATCGCCGTGGCGTACTGTCCCCTCTGTGGCTCCGGCAACGTTTTCTCCGCGAATTTGAATCGGTCAGACCTCGAGTTCGGGAGCGCAGCGCTTGTCTACCGTAGCTCCAGCCTGCTGTACGACCACGCCACCCGCACGGTCTGGAGCCAGCTAACAGGGGAGGCAGTCATAGGCCCGTTGGCAGTGGAGAGAGAGGTACTTCGCCGGTACCCAAGCGTCATGACCACCTGGGCCGAGTGGATGGGCGAACACCCGGACACAACTGTGCTGGACATCGATACCGGCCTCGCGCCGCCGGAGGCCTACCCGCCCGGCCCGCGCACCGACTCCATCTATTACGGCTATGTTGAGTCGGAGTCCCTGCTCTTTCCCGTGTGGAACAGGAGCGCGGCCCTGCCGCTCAAGGAGATGGTCTTCGTCGTCAGGGAGGAGGACCAGTTGGGCGTGGCTTACAAGGCCTACCCGCTGTCTGTAATGCGCCGCAAGCGCATTGTGAACGACCGAATAGGGCAGACCGACTACATCGTCGTCGCGTCGGCCAACACCGACTCCGTAAAGGTCTACGAGCGGCGCGGCCGCTACTTCACCATCACGGGCAGCGTCGCGTTCAGCGGCGGCTTCCCCACGGAGCTCATCGACCGCACGTCCGGAGCGCGCTGGACCATAGGCGAAGACGCGATGGTTCGCGTGGACGACCCCGGCAAGAACGTTGACCGCCTTCCCGGCGTCACCTCCTACTGGTTCGCCTGGCACACCATCCATCCCGACACGAGGGTGTACACCTTCGACGAGGGAGGGTAGGGGGGAGGAGAATAGTGAATTGGGAATAGTGAATAGTGAATTGGGGAAGAAGTCAGGATTGGGTATTAGGCACATGAGCCGTGTCCCTGCAAGGAATCATCCTTGTGTTTGCGGCTCGTTCATATAACCGGTGCCGGACGCATCTTCGATTTCTGTCTTCACCCCGTGATTGGCCCAGACCGCGGCAAAGGTTTTTGCCATGGTTCGGGCGTCACGCTTGGTCCGGGTAAGCACG
The DNA here is from genome assembly GCA_016872355.1 of SAR202 cluster bacterium. Classification (NCBI taxonomy): domain Bacteria; kingdom Bacillati; phylum Chloroflexota; class Dehalococcoidia; species SAR202 cluster bacterium. Next base: position 17,691 of record VGZY01000008.1, read on the forward strand.
TCGAAACTCGCGCCGCCCTGGACTACCACTTCACTTTTCTTGCCGATATCGGACCAAAGCCGGCTTTCGTCGTACTTTGTTCCAAGAGCAGCGCTAGTCGAATCCAGCTCGAGATCTTTGGACAGGAACACGTAAGCATCGTACACCATGTATCCCATCTTCTTGGCGAAGTCATAGACATCGTAGAAGATTTCGCAGCCGTTTTGAGCCGTAAGCTCAAAAATGAGTGTGACGTATGAAGACTCTTGGGCAATTGCTCTGTAGGACGTTCCGGCGGAGTTGAACAGACGACTGCAACGTCTGATATCGCGCTCCGGGACGGATGAATACCACCGGAGTAACGCGACGCCGCGCCCGTTTTGCCGCAAGACTTCGTCCATCATGTCTTCAAGTAACGGCGTCCAGGCGCCTTCAGCCATCCCCATGGGAATGATGCCAAACAGCTTCCGTGGCTCTAGACTGCGGAACTCTCCTTCGACCGCGACAATCCATTTGAACGGCAACTGCGAAGGCGAAGCCTCTTCGATGCAAAACGCGACTTCTTCAGGGATATATGGCTTTTCGTTCGTCATGCGCCGCATTCTAGCTCATCCGGCGCGCGTCGCGGGCGGCGCGTGGTACAATCCGTGTCGAAATTGGCCCTATTCTCCGTAATCTGCTCCGATGGAATTCGGAGCCCCTGACCAACCAAACTATAGAGGAGCCCCGGATCCTATCGGGGCGGATAATCTCAGAGGTCACGATGCTCGATCTTTTCAAGGTGCCGCCATCCGATCAGGTGCTCATAACCCACGAGTCCCTCCGCCGCTCCACGGCCGCGTTCTTTGAGGCGATGGGCGAGACGCAGGAGAACGCGAAGACCGCCGCAAACACGCTGGTGACTGCCGACCTGCGCGGCGTGGAGAGCCACGGCGTGTCCAACATGATGCCTTACTACCTCAAGTACTACGCCGACGGCTCCATCCGCTCGGACCACAAGGAGAAGATCGTCAAGGAGGCGCTTGCCACCGCGATGATGGACGCCGACAAGGGCCTCGCAATAATACTGGGTCCCAAAGCGATGAGCCTGGCTATCGAGAAGGCGAAGAAGACCGGCGTGGGCGTGGTCATCATGCGCAACGCCGGCCACTCCGGCGCAATCGGCACACACGCGATGATGGCCGTCGAGCACGATATGATCGGCATGTGCATGACGGCAGGCGGGATGCGCGTCCTGCCTACATTCGGCGCGGAGGTACGGCTGGGCACCAATCCCATCGCCGTCGCGGCGCCGGCCGGCAAGGAGATACCCTTCCTTTTCGATGCCGCCACGTGCAGCGTCGCGCATAACAAGATCCGTTTGGCACAGCGACTGAAGGTACAGGTGCTGGGCGGGTGGATAGCGGACGACGACGGCACGCCCATAATGGAGCCGCACGACCCACCGCCGCACGACGAGCCGCTGCTGCTTCCCCTGGGCAGCACGCGCGAGATGGGCTCGCACAAAGGCTACGGCTTCGGCCTCTTCCCGAACATCTTCGGCACGGTGTTGTCCGGCACATTCCCGCCCATGGTGACCGGCATCCGTACCAACGAGCACTACTTTGCAGCGTACAATATCGCGGCGTTCGTGGATGTGGCGGAGTTCAAGGAAAAGATGGACCGCATGCTCCGCACGCTGCTGGAGACGAAGCCCGCCCCGGGCCACGACCGCGTCATTTACCCCGGCATCATAGAGCACGAGGAGGAGCAGAAGCGCCGCAAGTACGGCATCCCCCTCCACAAGGACGTGGTCAAGTGGTTCGAGGACCAGGGCAAAAAGTACCGCATCACGGAGCTTGAGCGCTCGAAGGTCAAGGCGTAGGGGCGGGCACATTGCCTCCGAGCAAGCACGCACGGAAGACCCCCGAAGTGGACGTCTTCATGGCGAAGCTGGACCACCCGCTGAAGGCGGAGGTGCAGGCGGTCCGCGAGATCATCAGGGGCGTGAGCGGCGGCGTCACCGAGCAGATCAAATGGAGCGCGCCGTCATTCAGCTACAGTGACGTGGGATACATCGCCACATTCAACCTGCGCGATACGAAGCGCGTCCACCTGATCTTCCACAACGACGCGATCGCCAGCGTTAGCAGCCCGCTGTTTGAGGGCGACTACAAGGACCGGCGCATGGCTTACTTCGCCGGCATGGCTGACATTGAATCGAAGCGCGAGGCGCTTGCGGCGGCGGTCAGAGACCTGATAGCGCTGATGGACAAATAGCGGTTGCTCTACAGCCAGTTACGAAAACCAGGGAGAATGTAAGACACATGCTCAATATGAATTCGGTAATGATCGGCACCACGCAGCTCCCCGCGATGGCGGAGTTCTACAAGGCTCTGCTGGGCAAGCCCGAATACCAGGAAGAGGGGTGGTACGGCTGGCAGGCGGGGAGCACGCATATCTCGGTCGGCGTCCACTCCGAAGCCAAGGGCAAGTCGAAGGACCCTGTGCGCGTGATGATGAACTTCGAGACGCCGAAGGTGAAAGAGGAGTTCGCGCGGATTAAAGCCATCAAGGGCGCCGCGGTGGTCAAGGAGCCGTAAGAGATCCAGGGAATGTGGATCGCCACTTTCGCGGACCCCGACGGCAACAACCTCCAGCTCATGAGCCCCTGGGACGCCCCGAAGTAGCCGGTTCCCAGGCAAGTAACGCACCTGCGTTCGAACTATGTTAAAGGCAACATTTAACATACGAGCGAAATAGTGTTATATTAAAGGTAACCTTTAATATGGCGTGAATATCGCACCATGTTAAAGGCTGCCTTTAATTACTACGGGGAAGTCTTGTCAAATGGCCACACGTGCCCCTGTGTCAGGGCGGGCAGGGCAATACATCATGCAGCCCCAGGGCTATCGCGCCTTCATACCGGCGCTTTTGCCTCCGGAGCCCCCTGTAGAACTTGGAAACCGAATGCCCAGGCTGCTATCCGAGGCAGACATAGCATTGGGCCGACTGGATGGCTCGGTTCAGACCCTTCCCAACCCGGACCTCTTTGTCTTCATGTACGTTCGCAAGGAAGCGGTGCTTTCCAGTCAGATTGAAGGGACTCAAAGCTCACTACAGGACGTGCTTGCCGCCGAAGCGCAGATCTATGCCGCCGACCGCCCACAAGACGTTGGAGAGGTGGTTAACTACGTTAACGCCATAAACTACGGACTGGAGCGGCTGTCATCGTTGCCGGTTTCCGTGCGGCTCATCAGAGAGATCCACGAAAAGCTCCTGGCGGGCGTACGAGGTTCGCACCTTGCCCCCGGGGAGTTGCGCCGCACTCAGAACTGGATTGGGCCGGCCGGAGCTCCTTTGTCGGCGGCGACCTTCGTGCCGCCTCCAGCGAACGAGGTGCCACAGGCGCTTGGAGACCTGGAGCGATTCCTCCACGGTGACGATTCATCGCCGCTGCTTGTCAAGATCGGCCTGGCGCACGCCCAATTTGAAACAATTCATCCTTTCCTGGATGGCAACGGGCGTGTGGGTCGATTGCTTATCACCCTGCTGCTTTCCGAGCGTAACGTGTTGCTCAAGCCCGTTCTTTACCTGTCCCACCATTTCAAGCTACACCGGGCGGAATACTATGACCGACTGCAGGCGGTAAGGGACTCTGGAGACTGGGAAGGCTGGCTGGAGTTCTTCCTCAGGGGCGTTGCTGCGGTAAGCGCCCAGGCGACGGAGACTGCAAGGAAAATATTGCTGCTTCGAGAAGCACACCGCAGTCTGATTGCTGACCGTCTTGGCCGTGTAGCCGGCAACGGCCACCGCACCCTCGACCTGCTGTTCGAGCGGCCGATCATTTCGGTTGCTGAAATCCGGGAGCTGACAAGGACCAGCTTCCCTGCGGCGAATCTGCTTGTGGGGAAGTTAATTGAAATAGGCGTCCTCAGCGAAATGACCGGCCGCGTGCGCCATCGTCGTTTCAGATACCACGACTATATTGCGCTGTTCGAAGACGGGCAGAGCTAGCCCGCACACTTCAAAACACCAGCGGCCCCGACAGATGTCGGGGCCGCTGGCTGGGTGGCGGCTATTCTCTTGTCTTCATCCCTCGGCTGTTAGCCGACTGCTGACTGCCTACTGCTGACTGCTGACTCCAGAACGCCTACTGCTGGCCGGCAGGCGTGCGAGCCCTCTCACCGTTGGTGTACCACGTGTGGTGGGCGGCTGAACTGGCGGGCGCGGCGGCGGCGGGGGCCGCGGCGGGCGCGCTGTTCGGGAGCACCGCATTGATCCGCTCGAACAGGGACGAGGCGCGCTCGACAGTCGAATCGTCGATATCCTTCCTCATCTCCACGTGCTTCTGCAGCAGCAGGGAGGCGGGCCGGTACGTCTCGAACTTGCCTCCGGCGATGGCCTCGTTGCGGAAGTAGTTCGTCAGCCTCTGAACGATCCTGGGGCTGGCGTCGTTGATCGTCTTCATCGTCAGCTCGTGGCGGAGGTCCTTGCCGTAGGACTCGTTCACCAGCTTCAGGTAGAAGCTGGGCTCGAACACGTCCTCCATGTCCGCCTCGCGCACCTTTGTGATCTCGACAACCTTGATGCCGTTGCGGATGGCGCCGGAGTTCGAGGTATCGATGCGCCGCTTGCTCTTGGCGGTGACGTCCATCAGGACGGCCACGTTCATGTAGTTGTCGCCCAGGAGCGACAGGTACATCGGCAGGTTATCTGCCCCGCCTACGGGTATGACTACCCAGCGCGGGTCCAGGCGGGCGCGGCCCCTGGACGAGGTGATCTCGCTGAGGACCTGCAGGTACAGCATATCCGACGGGCTGTTGACCAGCAGGCAGTTCGGGGCCATGAAGAGCGACTGTGCCAGGCCGAAGCCGAGCGCGACCTGCAGCGGGAACACCGTCTCCTTGTCGTGCGAGCCGGGGTCGTCCGTGATGATCGTGCCGCGGTCGCCCATGTCTTGCACCGTGCGGACGGCGGCCAGCTTGTCCAACTCGATCATGAACGGGGAGTGCGTGCTGTACACCACCTGGTACTTGGGAGACAGGCGCTCGTTGATGAAGCGCAGGAAGTCGTACTGAGCCATGGCGTGCAGGTTCAGGCCCGGCTCATCGAAGAGCAGGATCATGTTGTGCTTCTCGCCGCTGGCTTCCAGGCCGGAGAAGTAGGCCAGGAAGGAGAAGAACCAGACGAAGCCCTTGGAGCGCTCGTCGAAGGGCACCGAGACGCGGTGCTTGTTGTTCCAGATGCGGATGTGCATGATCGTCCCCTCGTTGAGCGGGGGCAGATCGTTCGGGTTGGCCTGGGAAAGGTCGAACTCCACGCGGAGCTCGCGGTTCTGCTGCCAGTACTTGAAGACATCGTCCGAGATATTGATGGAGGCGGACTCCAGCTCGGCCTTCAGGTGCTCGTAGTTCGTCTCGGCCTCCAGGTCCTCGAGGTCAGCGCCAACGAGCGAGATGAGCGAGAGGAATGTGCGGTCGGCGTCGTCCAGCTGGTTGCCGGCCTCGGCGCGGCGGCGGATGTCCGGAATCGAGATGCGGCCGCGCAGCGTGCTGTAATCATCGAAGTAGACGAATACGGGCAGGTGCTTCTCAAGGTACGTCGCGACCTGGTCGCGCATGGGCGTCTTGTACCGGGTGGCGATGTCGATCAGCAGGTTCTCCACGACGGAGGGCTTGATGTCCAGCGCCTCCAGGATGGAGACGAGCTGGGCGAAGGTGGTGGCCTTTCGCGTTCGCTCGCGGATCTCGACGGGCAGGTTGGCGCGATCGCAGGCGTTCTGGACGGCGGCCTGCTCGTTGATGTCCATAACCCAGCGGCGCCGGTTCTGGTAGTCCTTCTCCACGACGACGATGTTGGTCTTCAGGACGCCGGGACCCATGTCCGCCTCGATCTCCTTGACCTCGCCCTCGGTCAGCTCAAACTCAACGCGGATGACAACGGAGGGGTTCTCGTTGTGGACCCTCTTGTAGCGAACGTAACCCTTGCGCGGGTAGTCCTTTAGGTCGAAGCCCTCGGACACGCCGGAGACCGGGTTGAGCTTCTTGAGAGCACTCAGGAAAGCGGTCTTGCCGGACTCGTTCTTGCCCAACATGCAGGTAACATTTTCAATATTGACCCATCCGGAATCGTCGATGCTCTTATAATCTGTAACCCGAGCCCTCGTAAGCTTCAAAGCGTCCTCCTATCCTTGATTCGGCAAAGCGTTTGCGTTGGTTGATGGCGTACGGATAGGTTAAAGAAGGGTTCCGGAGAGGCGCAAGCGGTTTTGGGTGGTTAGTTAGACATTTTCTTAGAAATTGGTCAGAATCCTCTTCTTCCTTTCTCCCCCTTGACGGGGGAGATGCCGCCGCTTTGGGCGACAGAGAGGGTGACCGGGTTTGGGGTGGGTGCCCCAAATCCGCACACGCCACGCCCTTGATTCCGCCCGCAAGTGGTAATATTCCCGCGAGGGAAGGCTTATGAGACGGCGCCTCCAAACACTGCTGTTCGCGCTTGCCGTTGTGGCGGGGCTTGCCGCCCCGGCAATGGCGCGCGGCCAGGAGGGCGGCCGGCACGCCGCGGTCATCCGCGTGGACGACACTGTCCAGCCGGTGGTCGCGAAGTACGTATCGAGGGCGATGCGTGACGCGAGGGCGGACGGCGCTTCGCTGATCGTGATTGAGCTGGACACTCCGGGCGGCCTTCTTGGGGCGACCCGCGACATTGTGGAAGAGATCATGGAGTCCGATGTCCCGGTGGTGGTATACGTCACGCCGTCCGGCGCGGAGGCCACGTCTGCCGGCGTGTTCATCGCCGCCGCGGCGCACGTCTCCGCGATGGCGCCGGGGACCAGTATCGGCACGGCCACCGGGAGCATCGAGGGGAACACGGAGTTCGGCGCGGGGGAGCCGGTGACTGAGGAGGCGCGGGTGGCCTACGCGCTGCTGAGGGCCATATCCGAGGCGCGCGGGAGGCCTCTTGCCCCGCTGGAGCAGACGGTCTTCCGGTGGGAGTCCTTCACGGCGATGGAGGCGCTGGACCACGGCATCATCGACCTGGTGGCGGACGACCTGCCGGGCCTGCTGATCGCAATGGACGGTCGCACGGTGACGGTCAGCCGCGCACCCGTGACGCTCTCCACCGCCGGCCTGGCGGTCCGCGCCCTTGAGCAGAAGCCGCTCGAGAAGTTTATCAAGTTTATCTCGAGCCCCAACGTCGCTTTCCTCCTGATTGCTTTCGGCGTAGTGGGCCTTCTCATTGAGCTCATAACGCCCGGAGTGGGCGTGCCCGGAGTGGTGGGAGCGCTGTGCCTGGCGCTTGCGTTCATCGCCCTCGGGAACCTGCCGGTTAACTTCGCCGGCGTGGCGCTTCTCCTGGTCTCGGCTGGGCTTTTCCTGATAGAGGTAAAGACGCCGGGGCTCGGCGTATTTGCCGCTGGAGGAGGGATTGCGTTCATTCTCGGCGCATTTTTTCTCTTCGGCGGCCTCTCCACGCCGCCGATTGAGACACCGAGCTTTCGCGTCAACCCGCTGCTCATAGTGAGCGTGACCGCCGTTATGGTCGGCGCGCTCGTCTGGCTGGCGCGCGAGATCATGGCGGCGAAGAAGCTGGCGGAGTCCACGTCTGAAAGCGTCCTTTCGTCTTTCGTCGGCCAGACCGCATACGCGATAACGGCGATTGCGCCGACCGGGAGCGTCACCCTGGCCGGCGAGGCGTGGAGCGCGCGGGACATCTCATCCCGCGGCGTGGGGCAGGGGCAGCCGATGAAGGTAGTGCGGGTGGACGGCCTCACGCTGGAGGTGGAGCCGGAGGCTGGGCAGGGGACGGGCGAGGAACCGGGCCGGGAGAGCGTCAAAGGCGACCCGGCCGCGCGAACGGAGACGGAATTCGATGCTACGGCGCAGCGACCCTCGCCGACCACGATCGGCAAGGCGCCCAGGCGCGAAGCGTTGCCGGATGGCCTCACCGCGCGGGAGGTGGAGGTGTTGCGCAAGGTGTCGCAGGGGCTGACCAACTCGCAGGTTGCTGCGGAGCTGCACATCAGCATCAACACCGTCACCCGTCACCTGACGAACATCTACACCAAGACCGGCACGAGCAACCGTGCCGAAGCCGCCACTTACGCCGCCCGCCACGAGCTGGTCTAGGGTTGCTTCACGGCCGCGGCATCCCGGCCCACGCCTAGCGTGCGGAGGACCATTGTGGCAAGGTCCACGGTCCGGACCGGGCGCGCGGACCCAAGGGCACGGTCGCAGAAGCGGAAGGTGACTGCAGGGTAGACTATCCTTCTCCGACTCCGACGTTGATATCCCACACCAGTACTTCGGCGCCGGTGCGGCCGGCGATTAGCTCAGGCGCGCCGGCGAGGGTCAGGCGGGCGGAGTCGCCCTCGCGGAGATCGCCGCCGCCTTCGAGCACGGCCGCGCCCTGCGCAATGTATACATGAGCAAACTGCGAGTCAGGGATGGTGACGGCGCCCCCGGGCGCGAGCCTGCCGACCCACAGCACCGCGCCCTGCTGGCGGATGCGGATTGCCGCGTGGTGGTCGCGGCCGGAGGCCAGGGGTACCAGGCCGCCGGCGGCGAGTTGTGGGTTGATGTCCATCTGCTGGTAGCTGGGGTCTATAGATTCCGTGTCCGGCAGGACCCACATCTGAACCAGGCGAACGACCTTGTCCTGCGAGGGGTTCTTTTCCGAGTGCCAGATGCCGCGGCCGGCGCTCATTCGCTGGGCCAGCCCGGGATAGATGACGTCACTGTTGCCCAGGGTGTCCTTATGCTCGAGCTCGCCTTCGAGCACCCAGGTCACTATCTCCATGTCCCTGTGCGGGTGCGTGTCGAACCCCGTCCTCGGCTGCACCACGTCGTCGTTGTTGACGAGCAGCAGCCCGTGGTTGGTGTTTTCCGGGTCGTAGTGCCACCCGAAGCTGAAAGAGTGCCGTCCCTGGAGCCACGACGTCTTTGTTACGAATCGGTCTTCGGCCCGCTGAATCTCGATTCCGGGTAGAGCGAGCGTTCCCATATTCCTCCTCCTTTTGAAAACCGGCCGGACTGCGGTAGGTGACAGTCCTTTGATGCGGCCACAATAGTTGCAGAAGCAATTATATATCACAAGCTCGCCGGCGTCAATAGTTGCGCTCGCAAATATTTGCGCTTGCAATTGGATATTTGATTTCGTGAGGAGTATAATGAGCGATAACGCGACTAGTTCGCGGGCTTTAATAGTTAAAAGCTCCGAATATTGCCACATCCAATAGCCGTTTGCGGTCTCACCAGACGAAACGGTGGATGTGAACGGTCAGACCCAGCCAGTGGCCCCTGTCTAGCCCCAATATCCGGACTCAGCGCGCTGTCATGCGTGGTGAACGTACCCGTTTCGTCGCGTCGTCTGGTCGGAATGCCGGTGAGCCAGGAGGGCTGTCATGGGTGGAATTGCTCGGGTTGGTCTGCAGTTTGTCTCGACGGCGATCGTGCTTATCCTAATCCTTGCGGCGCTTATGACTGCCGCAGGGGGCGCGCTGGCGCCTGCAGGGGTCATGCTCCTGATGGCGGCCGGGGTGTTTTTGGGGCGGAGGCTGCTCTTCAAGTTCGCGGAGGGCAGACTATGGCAGAAGGAAGTCGCACCCTAGCGTTAATGCAGCGGCCCCGTGAAGCCGGGGCCGCACCTACCTGTGGTTCTTTTTCACCTCGGACACGTATCTGCGCCCGATTGAATCTGCGTTTGCCGCGAGCCAATCGCTGAACACGGTCTTGCCTGTAGGCAGACTGTTTGAGACGAGCAGGCCCATTAACCCCTCAATCTCCCAGGGCTCCAGGACGATGTCCCTGACAAGCCAGCCGACGATTTGCGTCATGCGGTAGCCCAGTCCGGGGCTGACGTGCATATACCAGGTGAAGGGCGGCCAAAGGGCGCGCTTGCCGCGGCGCCGGTTCACGTGGCGGGCAATCAGGCGCGCAAGCTCCTCGTAAGTGAACGTCTCCGGCCCCACCGCGTCGATCTCCTGGTTGCCGGGCGCCTTTGACGCATTGACCGCTATCTCCGCCACATCCTCAACGTGCACAGGCTGGACCTTATAGTCCCCCTTCCCAAAGATGGGGAAAACAGGAAAGTGCCTCAGACCCCACGCTCTGTTGTTTATGAGAATATCTTCGTTGCTGAAGACGACGGTCGGCCTGATGATGGCGTAGGGGACGCCCAGGTCCCGGAGGCGTTCCTCCAGCACCACTTTCCCACGGAAGTAGGGCAGTGGAGACCTGGCGTCCGCGCTGGTGATGCTGATGTGGACGATCTTGCGGACGCCCGCGTCTCTGGCGGCATTGAACAGGCGGGCCGTGTTCTCCACCGCCATCTCGTGTGTGATCCGGCCGCGGGCGAAGCGCACCCAGTAGGTATTGATCAGCACTGACGCGCCTTCGAGGCTCTTCCTGAGCTCATCCGGCCTGTCGAAGTTGAACGGCGCCACCGCCACGCGGTCGCCGAACGGGTTGGGGCGGTTGGGACTCCCGGTGAGCGTCATTACCTTTACGTCGCCTTCGGCCAGCAGGCGGCGGGCAATGTACTTGCCCGTGTAGCCGAATGCGCCGGTGACGACGTAAAGGTCAGACGTTTCGCTTCTCTATACTCCGAAAGTCCTCCGCCTGATTATCAGGTAGGTCGCCGCCGCGATGCCTCCGAGAACAAGAATCGCGGCGATCACGACGATAGCCGTAACGGCGCTGCCGTCACCGTCCGCGCCGGGCGCCGTTGGCCTGGGAGTGGCCGTGATGAACACCGGCGTGGGCGAACTCGCGGGTAGGGCGGTGATGGTCGGCGTGGCGGAGACCGTCGCCACCGGGCTTGCAGTGGCCTCCGGCGTCGTAACTGCACCGGACGGCGTCGCTGTTGGAGTGGCGAGCGGCGCCGTGAGGGTCGCCGTCGGCGGGACCGGCGTGGGCGTCGCGACGGCCGTTGCCGTCGCGGTGGGTGGCACCGGTGTGGCGGTCGGCGTGCTCGTTGGGACCGGCGTGTTGGTCGCCGTCGGGGTCATCGTCGGCGTCTGCGTTGGTGTCGCCGTTGCCGTGGGAGACGGCGTCTGCGTGTTCGTGGGCGTCGGCGTTGCTGTCGGGGTATGCGTCGGTGTCTGTGTGGGAGTTGCCGTGGGTGCCAGTTGGGCCACCGGCGCCTCAATCACGCGCACGCGGTTGTTCAGGAAGTCAGATATGTACAGGTTGCCCGCCGCGTCGAAGGCAAGCCCTAGGGGTTCCCGCAGGGTGGCCGATGATGCGGGGCCGCTATCGCCTGAAAATGTGGCCGTGCCTGTGCCTGCCACGGTAGAGATCGTGCCTGTGTTCGGGTTGATAACGCGGACCCGGTGGTTGAAGGTGTCGCTAACGAAAACATAACCCTGGCGCTCAGCGATTCCGTTGGGTGAGCTCATTGCTGCGCTCAGGGCCGGACCGCCGTCTCCGGAATATGACTCCGAGCCGCTACCTGCGATCGTTGAGATAAGTCCGGTGCCTGCCGAAACCCTGCGGATGCGGTGGTTGCCCGTGTCGGCGATGTAGAGGTTGCCGCTCGAGTCAACGGTCACTGCTATGGGGTTGCGGATGCTGGCGGAGGTAGGTTGGCCGCCGTCGCCTCGAAAGGCGGCGTTGCCGTCGCCTGCCACGGTGGTGATGGTGCCTGCGATATTCACCCTGCGGACCCTGAGGTTGAGGGTGTCGGCTATAAACAGGTTGTCCTGTGCGTCCACCGCCAGCCCGTGCGGCTGCCTGAGAATGGCTGAGGTCGCCGGGCCGTTGTCGCCGCCGAATGCAAAGCTGCCGTCGCCTGCATACGTGGAGATGTTTCCGGTGACGGGGTCTATGCGGCGCACGCGACTGTTGAGCGTGTCGGCGATATAGATGACTCCCTTGCTGTCAACTGCCACGCCGCGCGGCGAGTTCAGCGATGCTTGGGTCGCCGGGCCGCCGTCGCCGGCGAAGCCAGCGACGCCGTTACCGGCGACTGTTGTGATGACGTTTGTACCGGCCGCCACCTTGCGGACGCGGTGGTTGAGGGTGTCCGCTATGTACACATTACCCTGCGAGTCCGTTGCGACCGCGTTAGGTCCCGACATGCTGGCGCTCGGGGCGGTGTTGTTATCGCCAGCGAAGTTAGTGTTTCCTGTTCCTGCGACGGTCGAAATGTTTCCGGACGGGTAGCTGACCTTCCTGATCCGCTGGTTGCCCGCGTCCGCGATATAGAGGGCATCCAGGGCGTCGACGGCGACAGAGGCGGGGAGGCTCAGCATTGCGCCGATTGCCAACCCACCGTCGCCAGCGTATCCGGCCCCGCCGTTGCCGGCGACGGTCGTGATCTGCTCGGTGAACACGTCTATTCGGCGAATGCGATTGTTGCCGCTGTCAGCGATAAACAGGTTGCCGTTGGCATCCACGCCGAGCCCGCGGGGCTGGAAGAGGCTGGTCCCGGAGCCGATGCCGCCGTCGCCTGCGTATCCTGCGTTGCCGTTCCCCGCGACCGTGAAGATCAGGTTGGTGTTGCGCTCAATCCTGCGGACGCGGTGGTTCGAGGAGTCGGAAACGTATATATTCCGCTGCCTGTCTACCACCACGGCCTCCGGCTGGCGGAAGCTGGCGTTGATGGCGAGCCCGCCGTCCCCGCCGAAAGCGAAGGCGCCGTTGCCGGCGATGGTGGTGACGATGCCCGTTGTCGCATCGATCTTGCGGATGCGGTTATTGTACGTATCGGCGACATACACGCTGCCCGCGTCGTCTACCGCGACGCCCATTGGGGACCGGAAAGACGCGTTTACAGCGAAGCCGCCGTCCCCGGAGAAATCGAAGTTCCCGTCGCCTGCGATAGTGGTTATGACTCCGGTAACGGCGTCCACCTTGCGAATGCGGTGATTGCCGGAGTCTGCTATGTAAACGTTCTTCGCCGAGTCCACGGCGACGCCGTGGGGCGTGCGGAGGCGCGCGGAGGCGGCGGGGCCGCCATCGCCGGTGTGGCCCGCGATGCCTGTGCCCGCGACGGTTGTTATGATGCCCGTTTGCGCGGCGATCTTGCGCACGCGATGGGCCTCGTGGTCGACGATGTAGATATTGCCGTCCACATCGATCACGACGCCTTCCGGCCGCGGAATAACCGCGTTCGTCGCCGCTCTCCCGTCGCCGACTCCTCCGCCGGCGAACGTCCTGATGTCACCAGGGGCAGCGGTGGCTGTCCGCCCCGCGGCTGCGACGGCGGCGACGATGCTCATAGCAATGAGCAGAAGGGCTGCCCTGGCGAGGTTGTTTTTCAACGGAGAGGGAAGTGAGTGTTTCATAGAGATTATGGTAATCTTCGCGGGAAAAGTTTTCCAGTGTCCGGGACGTCGAATTACGTCCCCAGGTGGCGCCTTATTTTGCCCATAATCTCCTGAACGGCCTGCCCGTCTTCGCCGATGGCGCCGGAAGTGACGTACCCAGTCAGGTCCGCCAGCGCCTCGCTGTAGCTGCCGAGCTGATAGTAGACCAGTCCGCGATCGCGCAGCTCGCGCGGAGCCTTCGGGTGCAGCGCCAGGAGGAAGTCCATTACCTTCAATGCGCGCTTGTGGTCTTCCTTCTCCAGGTAGGTTGCTTTCAGGTTGCGCAGCATCCGCGCAATGAACTCGCGGTTGCTCACCGGCGTGAAATGGCGCGGGTCTATCTGTATCGCCGTGTTCGCGAGCCCACGTATTTGCTCCACGCACTCCTCTTTGGACCTCAGGATGCCGCCGTGGAAGGGGTCGATGTACAGGATGTCAACGGCCATGTGCTTGACGACGAAGTGTCCGGGCAGCCCGACGCCCACGAGCGGGAAGCCCAGTCTCCTGCCCACCTCTATGTAGACGAGTGACAGGGAAATCGGGATGCCGAGGCGGCGGCTCAGCACTTCATTCAGAAAGCTGTTTCGGGGGTCGTAGTAGTCATCCTTGTTTCCCAGGAACTTGAGCTCGTCGAACAGATACTCGCTCAGCATGTTGACGCAGTAGAGGGGCTCCCTCTCCGGTGTGAACTTTGCTGCCGCGCCCTTGGCTATGGCGTTCAGGAAGTCCATCTGGTACGGGATATCTATCTGCGGGTATTCCACTGCGGCGATCAGAAAGGCCGCGGCGGCTACGTCGATATCATTGTCTTCTACGCTAGTTATGCGAGAGAACTCTGCCAAAATCGACTCTCTGTCCATAGGCATCTCCAGTCGTGAGCGCTCTGGCGTTCGCGGCAAGGGGTGATATATATATGACGGGTGTGGCCTGCGCTTTGTTCCTTTCCCGGGGGTAGAGAGGGATGGAAAGCGGATGACCGCCACCGGCACAGGAACGATAGCACATGCCTGATAGACCGACAAAGCGGATTTAGGATGTCTCTGAGACGGCAGTTCGCCTGCCGCTTGACCCTGCGATGACCCGGGCATAGAATCCCCGTGACCTGAGAACGGGAGGCGACAAGCGCCAATGGCAGACATTCGAAGCCTGAAATTCCTCATGGTGAAGGCGCACCCGCACGACTTCACCCATGCCGCCGCGACAATGGTCATCCACACCTCACGGGGCGATTCCGTGACACTGGTCGTTGTTACGGCCGGGGTGGCTGCTCACAACGAGAAGCTCATGGATGAGCTGCGCAAGCCGCTCGACCAGCAGGACCCGGCCGTAATCAAACAGACGTCGGACGAGTATGCCGCGGAAAAGGAGCGCGAGCTCCGTGCGGCCGCGGCAATCTTCGGCATAAACGACGTGCGCGTGCTCGGATACCCCATGCCGTTTCGTGTGGAGCGATACCCTGCGGCCGTAACCCAGATCAAAAAGATAATCCTCGAGGTCCGGCCGGACGTGATCATCTCGCAGAGCCCGTTTGCCCAGGGACCCCACGGCCTCTGCTCCGGCGCGTTCGACGATCACCAGGAGACCGCGTTCGCCACTTACGAGGCGGAGTCCTACGCCGGCGTGCCTGAGCCCGGCTCTCGCGTGGCGCCGCACCGCGTCGCCGCCACTTACTACCCGGGCGTATACTTCCAGCGCGACGAGTACGACTTCGTGTTAGACATAACAGCCTGGTACGACAGGCGCGTGAAGGCGGAGGAGATATTCAAGAGCCAGGGCCACACGCCGGAGTATGCGCGTCGCGTCGTGGAGCTCATCACCGGCAACATCGGCTGGTACAGCGGCGTCACATACGGCGAGGCGTTCGTTCGCGCGAAGGCTGACGTGGTGGACAGCATCCACGTCCCGGAGTTTTTCCTCAAGCGCGCCCACGAGCCAATCGCCGATCAGATAAAAAGGTACGCAGGTAAGAAGGAGAAAGGATAGACCATGGCCGATTCAAAGCTCCGGATCCTTAGCATCAACGCGCATCCGCACGACTTCACTCACTACGCCGGCGCGTTGGGCGTTCACGTGGCGCGGGGGGACTCGGTCACGGTGGTCAGCGTGACTTCCGGCTCCAAGACGCACAACGAAAAGCTGGCCGACGAGCTCCGCAAGCCGCCTGAGCAGCGCGACCCGAAGATAATGAACCAGACGGAAGACGACTACGCGAAGATCAAGGCGAAGGAGCTCCGCGACGCGTGCGCCCTGTTCGGCATAACTGACGTACGAATCCTGGGGTACCCGGAGCCGTTCCGTCTGACCCTCTACGAAGACTCAATCGAGATTATGAAGAACTTGTTCCTGGAGATACGGCCTCACATTCTCATCACGCAGAGCCCTTACCTTGTGGACTATCACACAGGCATGCCCAACGCCATGCGTGACGACCACACAGAGGTCGCTTCCGCCAGTCTGGAGGCGCGCAATCGTGCCACGGTAGCCACCTATGGTTCTAAGGTTGCGCCGCACAAGACCGCCGTAACTTACTTCCCGGGCGTCTATTTCCATCGCGACCAGTATGACTTCCTGGTGGACGTGAGCGAGTACTTCGAGAAGAGGGTGCAGGCGGAGGCGATGTACGTTACGCAGGGGCACACACCGGAGGGCTCGCGGCAGCGGATAACCATGGCTATCGGCCCAATAGGGTTCCTTGCCGGCGTTCCGTACGCGGAGGCGTTCGTCCGAGAGAAGGTTGAGCTGCTCGGCAGGCTGCCGGTGCCGGAATCGGCCCTGCGGGACTCCCAGTCCAGTTATTCCGAGATCCAGAAGCGCAGGGTGGGGAAGGGGTAGGCTCCGGATTTGACGACACCTGTAATTGCCATCCTCACTGCGGCGGGCGAGTCCACGCGAATGGGCAGCCCCAAGCCGTTGCTGCCGTGGCGCGGCGCCACGCTAATTGAATATCAGATAGAACAGCTCCTGGCTGGCGGCGTAGATGAAGTGATCGCGGTGCTCGGTTATCGTCACGAGGAGATTGCCCCGAAAGTGAAGGGCACGGGCGCGCGTTATTTCGTCAATGACCGGTACCGCCAGGGTAAGACAACTTCGATCATTGCCGGAGTGAAGGAGGCCGGTCCGGGCAAGGGGGACCTGCTTTTCCTAGGTGTGGACCAGCCATGCCCTTCGTGGGTCACGCGCCGGCTGATCGAGGCCCACCGGCGGGCCGGCGCGCTCATCTCTTGCCCGTACTTCGCGGGCCGGCGCGGTCACCCGAATATTTTTTCGCGCACCCTGTACAAAGAGCTGGAGCGCGTGACGGACGAAGGTCAGGGGATCCGCGAAGTGATTGCCCGCCACGCCGCCCGGGTCAATGCTGTGGAGTATGAAGACGAGGTGGTGCTCCTGGACCTAAACAGGCCGGAGGACTACGAGGACGCCAGGCGCAAATACGGCACCTAGCCCAGTTTGAAAGCAGAATCCGGATAGATTCGCCCTATATCGGCTGAGTATGATTGGGGCATGTCTATCCAGGAGCGTTCGCGATGAATTCTACGCAGTTAGCGGGGCCTGCCGAATGGCAAGCGGTAGTCTCTCGGAACCCTGGTTTCGACGGCGCATTCGTATTTGCCGTGCGAACAACGGGCATTTACTGTAGGCCCTCCTGCCCGAGCAGGCGGCCGAAGTATGAGAACGTAGTCCTGTTCTCGGTGCCGGAGCTGGCCGAAGAGGCCGGCTTCCGGGCCTGCCTCAGGTGCAGACCGAACGAAAGTGTCAGCGACGATGCCGTCGTGGCCCTTGTGCGCGATGCCTGTCGCTTTATTCTCCAGCACAGGGTAGGCGTTCCGTCTGGGGACGAGTTGGCGGGCGCGATGGGTGTGTCCAGGGCGCACCTGCAACGCGCGTTCAAGAAGGTGCTTGGCGTAACGCCGTGGGCCTACGCAGATGTGGTGCGGTTGAGTGAATTCAAGAAGAAGCTCAGGGATGGCAAGACTGTTGCGGAGGCGGTGTGTGAGTCGGGCTAAGGCTCCAGCAGCAGGGTTTACGGCGCATCGGTCGCCTCCCGCATGGGCGCAACGCCGGACACGTATCGCCGCGGCGGGGAAGGCATGGACGTCGCCTTCGATATCGCGGAGAGTCCTTTAGGACGGCTCCTCGTTGCCGCGACGGACAGGGGCCTGTGCGCCGTTACGATCGGGGACGATGATGCATCGCTCGAGCAGGCGCTCAGGGCGGAGTTCCACGCGGCGCGGGTCTGCAGGGACTCCACGGCCAGCCTGCGGGAGTATGCGACCGTTATTTTGGGCCAGCTTACCGGGAGGGCGCCTCACAGGGACTTGCCGCTGGACATCCGAGGCACGGCATTCGAGAGGATGGTGTGGGACGAGATCCGCCGCATTCCGTTCGGCGAAACGCGCACCTACACCGAAATCGCCTCGTCGCTCGGCAGACCGCGGGCGGTCCGGGCGGTAGCGAAGGCCTGCGCTGCCAACAGGATAGCCATCGCCATCCCATGCCATCGCGTGATGGGCAAGGATGGCACTGAGCGCGGGTACAGATGGGGCGTCGAGCGCAAAAGGAGGCTGCTGGCGCAGGAGAGGCGGTCGGCGGACGGTGGCGGTTAGGTGGTAGAGCATAGAGAGGTTACATATGGCTGAGCCGGTGAGGATACTCGTCGTTGTCGCGCACCCGCATGACTTCATGCACTGTGCGGCTACATGCGGCATTCACGTAGCGAAGGGCGACCAGGTCACGGTGGTGGCGATGACGAGCGGGGCATGGACGCCGCATAACGAGGCGCGCTCGAAAGAGATGGCCAAACTGGCGGAACAGCGCGACCAGCGCATCGTTCACATGACGCCGGAGGAATTCGGGGAGATCAAGACGCGCGAGCTTCGAGACGTGGCGAAGGTGTTCGGAGTCACAGATGTTCGCGTGCGCCAATACAAAGACCACGTATTCCTGCTGCGGGAGAACCAGGACGCGATAGACAGGATCGCCGAGATCATCCTGGAGGTGCGCCCACACGTGCTGATCACGCAAAGCCCGTACACCTCGTACAAGCATACCCGCCCGCACGGGCGCTCGACCGCGCAGCTAAACGACCATACAGAGACGGCGATGGTCGTCATGGAGGCGCGCGCCCATGCCCAGGCGCCGCGTTTCGATTCGCCGGTAAAGCCGCACAAGGTTGCAGTGGTGCTGTTCCCCGGCGTGTATTTTGACGTGGGAGAGATCGATTTCTCGGTGGACGTAACGGCGTGGTTCGAGAAGCTCGTCCAGGCAGACTCCCTTTACAAGAGCCAGGGTCACGATGCGGACCGCTCGCGCCACACGCTCACCGCGCAGCGCGGCTATTACGGCATGTATGCCGGCGCCAAGCATGTGGAGCCGTTCGTGCGCGAGAAGATGGAGCTGCATGCCGAGATACCGGTGCCCGCGTCCGCGCTCAAGA
The DNA here is from genome assembly GCA_016872355.1 of SAR202 cluster bacterium. NCBI lineage: Bacteria > Bacillati > Chloroflexota > Dehalococcoidia > SAR202 cluster bacterium. Next base: position 36,395 of record VGZY01000008.1, read on the forward strand.
AGGCAGCGAACCCGGTGGTCTAGGGCGCCTTACGCCGTCACCTTTGCCCTGGTAATGGCCTTGACCACCGCATCGTAGTCGCCCGGAAGCTCCACCGGCTTGTTGGCCAGCTTCGGTGAAACGCCCGCCAGCACGTTCGTGTGGTAGCCAACCTTGAAGTCCGTGAACTTCAGCCCATTCGCGGTGGAAATGACCACGGTCCGGTCCGTCTCCTTGATTTCGCCCCTCTGAACAAGCTTCAGGAGCGCCGCGAGCGCAACGCCCGTCTGCGGGCAGCTGAACAGGCCGAACCGGTCCGCGAGGGCGCTCGCGTGCGCCAGCTCGTCCTCTGTGGCCTTTTCTACAATGCCGTTATGCTCCTTGAGCACCGGAATTGCTTTGGGGGCGCTGACAGGGTTGCCGATCTGGATGGCGGACGCGAGAGTCGACTGGGCCGTCACCGGCTTCCACTCCTTGTAGCCGCTCAGGTAGCTCTGGTAGAGAGGGCTGGCGTTAGCCGCCTGTGCGCAGACAAGCCTTGGAAGCTGCCGGATGATGCCCAACTCCTTCATCATGATGAAGCCCAGCCCGATGGCAGAGATGTTGCCCAGGTTCCCCCCTGGCACAATCACCCAGTCCACATTCTCCCAGTCGAACTGCTGCACCAGTTCGAAGCTGATCGTCTTCTGTCCCTCAATCCTCAGCGGGTTTACGGAGTTCGCCAGGTAGAACCGCTTGTCCGCGCTGAGCCGCTTCACGATGGCCATGCAGCCGTCGAAGTCGGTGTCCAGTGCCAGGGTGAGCGCTCCATTGGCGAGCGGCTGGACGAGCTGGGCCGGCGAAATCTTGTTCTTGGGCAGTAGCACCACGGACGGTATGCCCGCCGCCGCGCAGTATGCGGCCACCGCGGCGGAGGTATCGCCGGTGGAGGCGCACACCACCGCCTGGATGTCGGTGCCCTTGCTCATTATCTCCTTGACAGCGGATACGAGCACGGTCATGCCAAGGTCCTTGAACGAGCCCGTATGGCTGTTGCCGCACTGCTTGATCCACAGGTCGTCCAGGCCGATGTGGTCGCCGAACCGCTCGCCCCAGAAGAGGTTGGACCCGCCCTCGTAGATAGAGACGACGTTCTTGTCGTCTATCTGCGGGTAGACCACCTCCTTCTTGCCCCAAACGCCGCTGCCGTACGGCCACGACGTGCGCATATAGCGCGAGTCGAAGAGCGACATCCACGCCGCTGCGCTGCGGCGCTTCAGCGCCTCCATGTCGTGCTGGACGCTGAGCAGCCCGTTACATCGCGGGCAGCGGTAGACCACCTCGGTGAGGGGGAAGGTAATATCGCAGCCGCTATGGCATTTGAACCACGCCCGGTAGGTCATGAGAGCACCTCGTGGAGATTCGCAGGAAGCCTGTGGGTACTAGCGTACCACTAACGAGGAGCTTCGATAACATCCAGGCAGATTCGCCGGTGTACGGTCGCTATGCCCCGGCGCCCAGCGTGCGGTCCAGGTTGAAGGCAGCGCTGATCAGGGCAATGTGCGTGAACGCTTGCGGGAAGTTGCCGAGGTGCTCGCCCGTGGGGCCTATCTCCTCGGAATAGAGCCCGAGATGGTTGGCGTAGCCGAGCATCTGCTCGAACAGGAAGCGGGCCTGGTCGAGCCGGGCGCGGTCCGTCTTGCCCGCGCGCGTCAGCGCCTCCACTAGCCAGAATGTGCACATGCTGAACGCGCCCTCGCCGCCGGGGATGCCGTCCGGCGTGTCCCGCTGGTTGTACCGGTAGACGAGGCTGTTCGAGAGCAGCCCGCCTTTCGACGGCGACTGCATAATGGCGTCCAGTGTGCTGATCATGCGCGGGTCGGTGGGGGAGAGAAAGAAGACGAGCGGCATAACCAGCGCGGAGGCGTCCAGCGCATCGCTCCCATAAGACTGGGTGAAAGACCTGCGCTCTGCGTTCCACCCCTTGCTCATGATCTCGCGATAAATCTCGTCCCGGATAGCTCGCCATCGCGCCGTGTCCGCCGGGAACGAACGCTTCTCCGCCAGCCTGATGCCCCTGTCCAGGGCCACCCAGCACATCATCCTGGAATAGACAAAGTGCCTCGGCCCGCCCCGGACCTCCCATATCCCCTCGTCCGTCAGTTTCCAGTTCCTGCACACCCACTCCAGCAGCCGGGTTAGCTGCGTCCACATGTCATAAGAGACCGGGGTCCCGTACTTGTTGAACAGGTACACGGCGTCCATCAGCTCGCCATAGATATCGAGCTGCACCTGCGTGTGAGCGCGGTTGCCGATGCGGACGGGCCGCGAGCCCCGGTACCCCTCCATCTGTTCCAGTATTTGCTCTTCCAGGTTCGGCTTCCCGTCGATTGAGTAGATCGGCAGGAGAGTGTTGTCCGGCTGCAGCTCGTGGCAGCGCGCCTCTATCCACTGCATGAAGTGCGCCGCCTCCTCCGTGAAGCCGATGCGAAGCAGCGCGTACAGCGTGAACGAGGCGTCGCGGATCCACGTGAACCGGTAGTCCCAGTTCCCCACGCCGCCTATTTCCTCAGGCAAGCTGGACGTGGGCGCCGCGACAATCGCTCCAGTGGGGGCGAACGTCAGGAGCTTCAGAACGAGCGCGGAACGGTGGACGGCCTCCCGCCATCTCCCGTTGTAGGTGCATCCGGCTACCCAGCGCCGCCAGTACTCCACGGTATGCGAGAGGTGCTCCTGGGACGCCAGGCCGCAAAACTCCTCCATCTGCTCGACCGTATTTTCCGTGAGCTGGCCGAGCACAAACTTGAGAGTCTCGCCTTCGCCCACGGTGAATTCCGCCCTGACCCCTCCCTCGCATGGCTCCAGGGCGACCGGCGAGACCAGGCCGAGGCAGAAGCTACTGGAGTGGAACACCGCCCCTCGTTCGTTCAGAGACGTCTCGTGCTCCTCCCGCGCGTGGTTGAACGCCGGCAGGCACTCCAGTCGCATGCGCATGCGTCCACGGAGGCCCCTGACCTGGCGAACAAGCTCGTGATGCACCTCTCCTCTGGCGCCGTCCTCGATCACCATGTAGTCCATGACCTCTGCCGCGCCCTCGACGCCCAGGAAGCGCGTTACCAGTACGTTAGTCTCGGGGAGGTAGTACTGCGTGGCCTTTGCCTTTACGTTCTCTACGGTGATCTGGAAGCGGCCGCCCTTGTCGTGGTCGAGTATGCCTGAAAAGACGCTGGGGGAATCGAAGTGAGGGAGACAAAGCCAGTCAATGGAGCCGTTCTTGCCGACAAGCGCAGCGGTATGCAGATCGCCGATGATCCCGTAGTCCTCGATAGGCAGGCATCCCACGCGGCATCCGCCTCCCACAGCCTGCTATGAGTCCAGCATAGCACAGGGGGTACGTTGTCATCCTCAGCCGCTCTGGCCCTTTTGTCATCCTGAGGATGACATGTTCAGGATGACAGGCCTCCCCACGCGGCCCACGCCAGCTCCAGGTCCGCCTGGGCCTTCGCGTGCGCCTCGGCGAGATCCGCCACCTTCGCCCTGTCGTTCTTCTCCGCAGCCTTCTGGAGCGATGCTTCCAGCTTTACCACGAGCGCCTCAAGGTCGGCTATGACCTTCTCGTGGTCCGGCCCCTTGGGTGCCGCCGCCTTCCCGCCCTTTGCTGCGCCCTTCTGCGGCTGGGCCGCCTTCTTCGGCTGGGCGGCCTGCGCGCGTGCGGCGGGCTCCTCCAGCGACTTCAACCACTCCTCGAAGGTGCCCTTGAAGACGCGCAGCGCGCCGTTTTCCACCAGCCACAGGTTCTGCGCCAGGAGCCCTATCAGGTGGCGGTCGTGGGAGACGAACAGCAGCGCCCCGGCGTAGTCAAGGAGCGCGTCCTCCAGCGCCTCGCGGCTTGGGATATCCAGGTGCGTTGTCGGCTCGTCCAGCACCAGCACGTTGGGCTCGGTAATCAGCAGCCGGGCGAGCGCCAGGCGCGTCCGCTCGCCGCCGCTGAGGGACGAAACGAGCTTGAAAACGTCGTCGCCCTTGAACAGGAACCGCGCCAGGTAGCCGCGCGCCTCGCCGATGTTGATGTTCTTTGCATCCAGCAGGGCGTCGAGCACTGAGAGGTGGGCAGGGATGTCGTCGCTGCCCTGCTTCTGGAAGCCGATCTTGACCTTTTGCCCGAAGTTAATTGAGCCGCGCACCGGTGGCGTCTTCCCAATGATGGTGTTGAGAAGGGTAGTCTTGCCCAGGCCGTTCGGTCCAACGATCGCCGTCCTCGACCCGCGCTCCAGCTTCGTTTCGGGCACGGAAAGGAGCTGCACCGTCCGCCCGCCGTCCACATACCCCACCGCAAGGTCGTGCGTGGTCAGCACCGTCAGGCTCGTGCGGCTCGCCTCGTTGGCGCGTATCTTGACTGTGTCCGCTGTATCGACAGCATCCAGCCGCTCCAGCCTGTCCAGCCGCTTCTCGCGCCCCATCGCCTGCCGCGCCTTCACCCCCGCCCGGTAACGGTCGATGAACGCCTGCTCCCGCGCGATGACCTCCTGCTGCCGCTCAAACTCAAGCTGCTGGCGGGCGCGCTGCTCTTCTTTCACCTGCCTGAACTTGGTGTAGTTGCCCCGATATGCCTTGAGTCCGCCGCCGTCCATGTCCCATATCTGGTCGGCCACCCTGTCCAGGAAGTACCGGTCGTGGGATACGACAATGAAGGCGTATGGGAAGCGGTTGAGGAACGTCTCCAGCCAGGCCAGCCCCTTGAAGTCCAGGTAGTTAGTCGGCTCGTCCAGGATCAGGAGCGCCGGCTCCAGCAGCAGCGCCTTCGCCAGCGCCGCGCGCGTCTTTTGACCGCCGCTCGCCGCCGTAACGGGTGTGTCCAGCGACTCCAGCGATAGCCCAACGCCCGTCACCACGCGCTCCATCCGGTTCTGGTAGTCGAAGCCGCCCACCGCCTCGTACTCTTGCAGCAGCGCTGAGTAGCGCCGGTCCGCGAGCTTCCGCTCCTCGGGCGTGGCCGCCCGCTCGATTGCCATGCCGGCGTCAGCGACGTCCGTTTCCAGCTCCAGGATCGCGCTGAAGGCGGACATGACCTCCTCCCTCAGCGTTCCCACCGTCATGTGCGCCGCATGCTGCGACACGTAACCGATGGTCAGCCCGCGGGACCGGCTCACCGAACCCGAATTAGGCGGTATCTCGCCCATGAGCATGCGAAGGAGGGATGTCTTGCCCTGGCCGTTCGGCCCCACCATGCCGATGTGGGCCTTTTCCGCCACTTCGAGGTCGATCTTCGAGAATATCTCAACCTCGCCGAAGTAGAGGGCAAGCTGAGAACCGGTCAAAAGGGGCATCTGGGGAGGCTACCGTACATAAGAATAGCCCCGAGCGCTCGGGGCTATTCTAGGATAACAGATACAGGTGGAGGGACGAGGTGATTCGCGCTTACTTCCCGCAGAGGTACCTGTCGAACCAGCCCACCATGCGCTGGTAGTAGTCGATCCTGAACTTCGGATGGCCGGTCTTGCGGAACGAGTGGTTGGAATTCGGGTACCGGACGAACTCTACCGTCTTGCCCAGCCGCTTGAGCGCGACGAAGTACTCCTCGCTCTGGGGGATGGGGCAGCGCAGGTCTTCCTCGCCGTGGAGCAGCAGCACTGGCGTCTCCACGTTCTGCACGTACATCAGCGGCGACCTTTCGAGGTACTTTTGCGTCGCCTCTGTGAACACTCCTCCCCAGTTGATCTCGCCGAAGCTCACGCCGATGTCCGAGGTGCCGTACATGCTGTGAAGGTTGATGCACGGCGCGCCCACAACGGCCGCCTTGAAGAGCTTCGTGTGGCCCACCATCCACGACCCCATGAACCCGCCGTAGCTGAAGCCGTGGACGCCCACGCGGTCGGCGTCCACGTACGGCCGGTTCCGCATCTCCTCCACGGCCGCCATCAGGTCCAGGTAGTCCTCGCCGCCCCAGTCGCCAAGCACCATCCGCGCAAACTCCGGCCCGTATGAGGACGAGCCGCGCGGGTTGGGGGCGATGGTGATGTAGCCCGCGGAGGCAAGAACCTGGTATACGGAGTCGAATGTGTCGGCGAATCGGCCGTTCGGGCCGCCGTGGATGTCCAGCACCAGCGGGTACTTGCGCCCGGGGTCGAAGCCCTGTGGCAAGAAGACTCGCGTCTCGATTTCCTGCCCGCCCCGCGTGATGGTGAACTTTTCCATCTTTGCGGTCGGGTGGTCCTTGAAGTACTGTGTGTTGTACGTCGTGACCGGCCGCTTTTGATCGCCGGCAAGGTCGTGCTGCTCGATCTCGCCCGAGGTCTCCGGAGTGAGCGTCAGCGTGACTGCCTTTCGCGCCTGCCTGTCCATTGCCAGCCCCAGGTACTGCGCCGCGCCGCCGGTGATCGTCCGCAGCCTGCCGCCGGCCGCGGGGACTTCGCAGACGAACGATTGTCCCTTGCGCACGCCCACGAAGACCAGCCGCCCGTCGTCCGTCCACCGCAGCTCAGGCGCATCGTACACCGGCGTATATGCGCCGTCCGTGACCATCCGGTGCGGCTTGCCGTCCTGCAGCACGTAGAGCCATGCCTGCCTCGGGTCCCACCACGAAAAGTCGTGCGAGCCGATTGCCGCGAGCGACTGCGAGTCCGGCGACCAGGTTAGCGCCCACACGTTGGAGAGCTTCGGCGACCACGATTTCGCCTCGCCGCCTGCGGCGCTGATCACGAACGCCTGCAAGCAGTTCGTGAAGTCTCGACCATCGACCTCGTCTGAAATGAACGCGATCCGTGAGCCGTCGGGCGACCATGACGGCCAAGTATGGTCTCCCTCGCCGTGGGTGATCTGCTGCGACTTCCCGGACTGGACGTCTGCGACGAATAGCTGCTTGAAGGAGTCGCCCAGCCACCCTGTGCCGTCGTAGCGGTACCTGAGGCGTCGCACCACCTTCGGTCGCGGGTCTTTTTTTGAGTCGTGGCCGTCCGGCAGCCTGTCCGGGTCCACCTTCGAGACGAAGACGAGCGACTTCGAGTCCGGCGACCAGGCATGGCCGACCGCTCCGCCGGCCACATCCGTGACCTTGCGCGCCTCGCCGCCGCTTACGGGGATGAGCCACAACTGCTTGCGCCCCTTGTCGTCAGGCCGTACGAATGCAATTGTCTTCCCATCCGGCGAGAACTCCGGGGAAGAGTCCGACTTCCCATTCGTAAACTGCCTCGGCTCTCCGCCCGCCGGCGCAACGACGATGTGCGACCGCTTCTCCATAGTCTCGCGGTCTATCCACGACTTTGTGAGCGCCACGTTCGAGCTGTCCGGCGCCATTACCGGCTCCGAGACGTTAACGATATCGAGTATGTGCTCAGGCGTAATAGGAAGAGACACCGAAGACCTCCGAATGTTTAATTGCGGCCAGGGCCTGCAAAGATACTCAGCCTACAGTGCGCGAGCCTTGGGCTAATAAGGCCGTGGGCGAATTCATTCGCCCATCTTCTTGGCTCAATATGGCTGGCCCCTTTACCCCTTCCCCTTCACCCCATCACATCCGCCGGGTGGCGTGTGTGCCAGTCCGTGACCGACTGGTAGGCGCGGGCGACGGCAATCACCGCGTTGTCGTCGTACGCGCGGCCCATGAACTGGATGCCTACCGGGAGCATGCCGTCCGAGAAGCCCATCGGCACAGAGATTGCCGGCAGGCCGGCGAGGTTGCCCAGTGCGCCCACTATCTCCTTGGAGCGCTCCTTCAGCGACTGTTTCGGCTTGGGCGCCACCGGCGGGGCAGGTATCATGCAGGTGGGCGCAACCACGGCGTCGTACGGCGCCATCACCCTGTCCGCCTCGCGAGCGATGATGGTGCGGAGACGGACGGCCTTGAGGTAGTCGGTCGCGAGCATCGCCATGCGCGGGTAGACGTAATTCCTGGACTCGGGAGCGGTCAGCGTCTCGCCGTACCCGTTGTCTATGAACTCCTCCCAGATGCTTGCGGACTCGGCCATGAAGACGCCCAGGGTAACCGCGCCGTAAGGGTAGTCCGGGAACGGGACCTCGTCTATCTCGCAGAAGCCGCTCAGCGTTTTGAGCGCCTTGTCGAAGCGCGACTTCACAGTATCGTCCGCTTCTGCCGCCGCGTCCTTCGGCACCGCCAGCCTGAACCGCCTGCCGGGGGTGTGCTCGCCCCAATCCTCGCCGTCATACTCATAAATGCGCTCGGTCGTCGCAGGGTCCTGGGGGTCGTGGCCGGCGATGGCGTTCAGCACCAGGCCGCAGTCGTCCGCCGTCTGGCACATGGGGCCGGGCTTGTCCAGCGTCCAGGAGAGGGGCATCGCGCCGTGGCGGCTCACGCGTCCGTATGTGGGCCGGAGGCCGGCTATGCCGCAGTTGTTCGCGGGCATCACTATTGATCCCCACGTCTCGGTGCCGATGGCGAAGGGGACGAGGCCCGCCGCAACCGCCGCGCCCGAGCCGCTGGATGAGCCGCCGCTTTGCGTGGAGATGTCCCACGGGTTGAGGCCGGGGCCGGTGAACGCGTTGTTAGGTTGGATGTACTTGAACCCGCCGGCGAGCTCGACCATCGCCAGCTTCGCCACCAGCACGGCGCCCGCCTCTTCCAGCCTGCGCACGAGCGTGGCGTCGTAGTCCGGCGTCTGGTCCTTGTACCGCTCCGCCCCCCATGTCGTCTTGATCCCGCGCGTCGCGAAGAGGTCCTTCAGCCCGTACGGGATTCCGTGCAGCGGGCCGCGATATTTGCCTTCGGCAATCTCCCTCTCGGCGCGGCGGGCCTGCTCCATCGCGCGCTCCCGGGTGAGCGTCACCACGGCGTTGTATCGCGGTCCGAGCATCTCAAGCCTGCGCAGGAATAGCTGGGCAAGCTCCACGGGTGAGACCTGCCGGCTCCGGACAAGCTCCGCCAGCCTGCGGACGGGCATAAAGACCGGGTTATGCGCCATGGTCTACCCGTCCTTTCGGTACGGCGTGAAGAGCGGCTGCGGCTCGTCGGTCATCTTCAGCGGCGTCTCCCTCAAGGCCTCGCCGATGTCGATCACCTCTTCCTCCACCACCTCGCGGATTGCTTTCAGGCGCTCCTCGCCGACCCTGTCGCCGTACCACTGCCTGATCATGTTCTGCCTGAGTTCCAGCTCGTGCTCGCGATTGGTGTTTTTGCCTGGCATGCCGCGCCCCTATTCGAAGAGCTTGATTAGCTGTGGCTTCACTACTTTACCCATCGCGTTGCGCGGCAGGGCGTCTACGGCGACGACCTTCTGTGGCAGCTTGTAAGGCGCCAGCTTGTCGCGCGCCCACTCCCGCAGGGACTCGCGGGTCACGCCCTTGCCGTTGCGCATCACCACCACCGCGGATACGGCCTTGCCCCAGTACGCGTCCTTTACGCCTATGACGGCGCAGTCCTCGATGTCCGGGTGCTCCTTGAGCACGCGCTGCACCTCGACCGCCGAGACGAGCTCTCCGCCGGACTTGATGATGTCCTGAGAGGCGCGCCCCCAGATGCGGATGTTGCTGTTCGTCGTGGAGGCGATGTCACCGCTGCAAAACCATCCGTCCGGCGTGAACGCCTCCGCCGTCGCCTCAGGCCTGTCCCAGTACTCCTGGAAGACGTTGTCGCCTTTGATCTGTATCTCGCCCGCCGCGCCGTCCTGCGTCACAGCCGGGCCGTGCCTGTGCTTGCCGGTCTCCTCGAAGTAGGCCATGTCCAGATCAACGATCCGAATACCGACACCCGGCAGCGGCTTCCCCACGCGCCCGGCGATGCGCTCGCCGTTGAGGGGGTTGGAGATCGCCATGCCCACTTCCGACATGCCGTAGCGCTCAAGGAGGGTGTGGCCGGTGATCTGCTTCCAGCGCTCAAAGGTGTCGATTGGCAGGCTGTCGGAGCCGGATATCATCAGCCGCAGCTTCTTGCAGCCCTCTGCCATGCGCTGCTGCTGCTCAGGGGCCGCCTTTTCCCACGCAGCGATGAGCGCCTTGTAGGTTGTGGGAACTGCCATGTAAAGAGTGAGCTCGCCGCTCGCCAACCGCTCCCACACCTTCTCCGCGGAGAATTTCGGCGCCATCTCGCACACCGCGCCCGCCCACATCGAGCACGAAAGCACGTTGATGATGCCGTGGACGTGGTGCAAGGGCAGGGGGTTCACAATGCGGTCGTCGCCGGTCCACGCCCATGCTTCGATGAGCGTCCTGACCTGCGCGGTGATGTTACGGTGCGTGGTGACGACGCCCTTCGGCTTGCTCGTCGTCCCGCTCGTGTAGACGATCATCGCCTTCCGCGCCGGGTCCACTTGCGGCAGGGGCGACTGCTCGGCCGCGAGCAGGTCGGTCGCCAGCGCGAACCGGCGGGCGAGCGATGCCGCAATAGGGCGAATGACGGCAGCCGTCTCCGGGTGCCCAACCACGACCGACGCACCGGAGTCGAGGATGCGGTACTCGATCTCAGGCGCCGTGTCCGTGGTGGCGATGGGCACAGCAACGCCCCCCGCCAGCCATATGCCCCACTGGGTGGCCACGTACTCGAAGCTGGAGGGCACCAGGAAGGCGACGCGCGCCTCCCTCATATCCTCGCCGCCAGCGAGAAGCCCGGACGCTACCCTGCCAGCCGCGTTCAGCAGGTCGTCATATGTGTGCGCGCCGCGGGAATCGATTATCGCAGTCCGCGAGCCATGCTCAGCCGCGCGGGCAATGAGCGGAATGGTGGAAGTCAATGACGGGTCTCCTGGCAATGGTCCTCAAGCCAAGAGGTATTCTACCAAACGGCGCAACCGGAGAGGCGCTGGTCGGCGCGTGCCCCGGATTTCGTAGGGGCGCACTGCGTGCGCCCGTCGCCTGCCGACGATTAAGGCCGTGTTAACAACGTAACGGGGGCACGCGGTGCGCCCCTACGAAGAATGGCCCACCTGCCACTACGTCGCCAGCAGCCACACCTCGCTGGCGTTGCCGCGGTTCTGGTTCTCCGGGGACGGCGCCTTGTCCACCTTGAACTGGACGATCTGCATCGCCTTCAGCGACTCGAACTGGATCTCCGCCAGGTTTGTGACGTGGAAATAGTAGTCCCCGCCTCCGTCGACGCGGATGAAGCCGTACCCGCCGGTATAGTTAAGGTAGGATATGCGTCCCACGCGGTACCCGGGCCTGGCGTGCTCCAGGACATTCTGGGGGATCGGCTCGCCAAGCTGCGCCTCGGCCTGCGCGCGCTCCTGCGCAAAGCGCGCCCGGCACACATCGCAGTAGATGCGTTCCCCGGGGCGTGGGTGGTAGCGCGTCAGGAAGTGGCGGTCGCCCACGTGCTGCGGCGACTGGCACTCGAGCTGGATCGTGTCGTAGTCCATTCTTATCTCGGGCAGGATGTCGTTCAGGAAGATGGTAGGGAAGTCCCGCAGCCTCAGCGGGTCAACCGGGTCCACGTAAACTTCGTCACAGCTGCCACGGACGCTCGCGATCATCACCCGCTTCCCGAGCCGCCTCACCTGTTGCAGCGCAGGGACGTAGTCCTCGTCCCCGATCAGTGCGACCGCGACGTCGTACACCCCCGGCAGCATTGCGTTGTACAGGACGGCGCATGCGAGAGCAACGTCGATGCGCTTCTCGCGGGGAACGAATGAATCGTACGGGTCGCGGTCCTCGGCCTTCAGCCTGCGTCCTTTGAAATCTATATTCGAGATATCTACCTCGTAGTTGGGCTCCTCTTCCAGCCGGTCGTAGAAGTCCTGCTGCCCGGCGACGAGGTCGGTATCCTCGGACGCGTACCCTTTAGGCAGGCTGGCGAAAAAGTGCACACGCACGAGGTCTATCTCGCTGACGGTCATCTCTTTGCGGAGGCGCGCAAGTAGAGTGAGGGGCAGCTTGCGGTAGTCTATCGCGAACTCTGGATCGCCGATGTCTCGTCTAAGGATCGATCTGCAGTGGTAGAGCCAGCTCCCATCGATAAAGACCATTGCTTTAACCAAAATTAACATCCCTCCACCGGCGGCGCCGTGAATGTTGCACATCGTACTTATACAGCGGGGAAACTAGTATCTGGAACAATCGGACCGGGAATTTGCAGGTATATCGTTCCCATTCTAACCGACGCTTCGAAGATTGCCCCGCGGATTTCGGAGGTGGTTGCTTGGAATTTCCCATCAGCCGTGTGCGGCGCAACCCTCGACGATATATGATGAATCGAACCGTTGACGCTCGTCCATAAATTCAGACCGGAGAAGCTATGGGAAACGGCCTCGCAGACGCAATATCCAGCGCGCAGGAGTATATGGCCGGCCGGCCGGTGGACGGCTGGCTGCTGTACGACTACCGGGGAATGAATGCGGTCTTCTGGGATACCGTCGGCCCCATTTCGAACGTCACCCGCCCGTGCTGGCTCTGGGTACCGAAGGGAGGCCAGGCGCGCTTTCTCGTCGGCTTCGTTGACCAGGGCAGGTTCGGCCGGCTCGGAGTGCCGGTTATCCTCTTCAGGGGCCGTGAGAACATGGTCTCCGAGCTTCGCGCAATGCTTGCAGGGGCCGTGCGAGTCGCCATGGAGTACTCCCCCATGGCGGAGCTGCCCCGGGCATCCAGGGTCGACGCAGGCATCGTAGAGCTCGTCCGCAGCCTCGGCGTGGAGGTTGTCTCCTCCGCCGACATCTTCCAGCACGCCACGCAGCGCTGGACCGAGCCGCAGCTGCAGTCCCACCTGGAGGCCGCCCGCCACCTCAGCGCCATCGTGCACGAAGCGTTCGACTGCATAGGCGTGAACCTTGGGACTGGCGTAACCGAGCACGACGTCGCGGACTTCATCCGCAAGCGCTTCGGCGAGGTGGGGCTGGAGGTCACGGACGGCCCCATCGTCGCCGTCAATGACCATGCTTCCGACCCGCACTTCGAGCCCACGCCGGAGAACGCGCGGCAGATCAAACGAGGCGACTGGGTGCTCATCGACCTCTGGGCGCGGATGGCGGGCGAGGATACTATGTACAGCGACATCACATGGACGGCGTACGTGGGGGACAGGGTCCCGGAGCGCCACCGCAAGGTCTTCGAAGCGGTGATCGGCGCGCGCGACGCGGCGGTGGATGCCATAGCGGCGGCATTTCAGGCGGGCAGGCCCGTGCAGGGGTGGGAGCTGGACAGGGTGGCGCGGGACTACATCGACCGCGCGGGCTATGGAAAATACTTCAACCACCGCCTGGGCCACAGCCTGGGTCGCGAGGTCCACGGCAACGCCGTCAACCTGGATAGCTGGGAGACCCGTGATACGCGCTTCCTGCTCCCTGGCCTCGCCGTCACGGCGGAGCCCGGCATCTACCTCCCGGAGTTCGGCGTCCGCTCGGAGATAGACATCTACATCACTGAGAAGGACCCGCAAATAACAACGGACGTGCAACACGATGTGGTCTTGATCAGTGGATAGCAGGGACGTGCGCTACCCAGCCGCGCGCCAGATGTCGGTGATTCCCCGCCTTATGAGCTGCACCGCGATCGCCGCCATGAGCAGGTACGCAACCTTCGAGAATGCCTTTAGCCCGCCCCGGCCGAGAAACCGCGCAATCCGGCCAGATTGCATGAATACCAGCCACGCTATTGCCACGTTTAGCAGGAACGCCGCCAGCACAAGCCAGATGTTGTAGAGGCTGCTGAGCAAGATAAGCATCGATATCGTCGCAGGGCCCACCAGGAGCGGCGTGCCTATCGGCACCACGGCCATCAGCTCGTTGAGCTCCACCGGCGCGCTGCTGCTCTCGTCGCCGATTAGCTCCCGCAGCGCCACCACCAGCAGTATGAGGCCCCCGGCAATCAGAAAGTCCGGTATCTCGATCCCCAGCACGGCGAATATGCCGCGCCCCAGCGCCAGGAAGAGCAGCCCAACCAGCAGCCCTGTCAGCAACGCCGTGTTTATCACCTTGCCGCGACGCTCGGGCGGGATAGGTGAGAGAAACGGCACCAGCAAGGGCAGCGTCGCAATCGGGTCCATCGCCACTAGCATCGGCAAGAAGACCAGCGAGAACTCCTTCAGCAGCCCGAAGATGTCGGTCCCGGAAAGGCCGGAGGAGATACCTCTGATGATGTCTTGCAGCGCTTCCATGCCGGCCTATGCCTTCCCACTCGCCGCCGCGGCCGGCCCGGACGGCATCCTGAACCGCGCAAGCAGCACCGTGGCCACCGCCGCCATGCCGGCGGCGTAAATGAACGCGCTCTCGATGCCGAAGCTGTCCGACACCACTCCCGCGATGAACGGGGAGAGGATCCCGAGAATGCTCGCGCCATAGATAAGCGAGACCACCGTGGACTGCGACTGTCCCTTCGCCGCCTCGATCGCCGCTGCGACAAAGATGTGTTGCAGTGTGAACTTGAAGCTGCCGGCGACGACGATTATCACGAGAAGCTGCCAGCCCGGCTCCGCCAGCGCCAGACCCAGCATCAGCAGGGCGCTAGACACCATCGCGGGCATCAGCACTTTCTTCGCGCCGTAACGGTCCGCCATGTGCCCCATCAGCGGCTGCGAGACCAGCCCCATCACCTGCGCGAGCGAAAGGTACAACGCCACCTTGCCGGAGGAGTACGCCAGCGTCTCGCGCAGGTACGCCGGCAGGAATACGTCGACCGCGGCCTCGCCCATTGCGCGGAAGACCGTAGAGAGCACCAGCACCATGAGCACCGGGCTCTTCATCAGGCCGAGCAACGCCTTGAAGTAGCCGCGCCTGGATACCGACTCGTGACTCGTCCGGGGCAGCAGCTTGAGTATGCCCCAAACCAGCAGCGCCGTCACCATTGCCGGGAACAGGCTCACCGTGAGAACGTCCCGCCACATGAGGAAAGAAAGCACCGCGGCGGTCGTTACCGGCCCCAGTATCTCCCCGGCAATGCCGCCGGTCCCGTGCAGCGAGACCACAAACCCGCGCTTTTCCGGGAACCCTCGCGAAAGCTCCCCAAGGGCCGGCGGGTGGAAAAGCGACGGCCCCGCGCCCGCCAGGAGCATTACGAAGAACATCAGCCAGTAGTTCGGCGCGAACCCGGCGATGAAGTACGAAACGCCGGTAATGCCGAGCGAAAGCGCAATAAAGAAGGCCGCTTTGTTGGCGAAGCGGTCGCCCAGGTACCCGCCCACCATCGTCGCCGCCCAGGACGACAGCGCCTGGGCCGACCCGAGCGCGCCGAACTGCGTGTTGCTCAGCCCCAGGCCGATCTTCATCTCGGGCATGATGATCTTCTGGAAGCCGGACGCCAGAAGGTGCTTTACACCATGGCCAACGACTATCGTCCCGGCCATGACGTTGCGCCCGGATTTCACCGCCGGCGCTTCAGGGTTTGTTTGGGAGGAGCTCATTTACCTGGCCCAGAATTGACGTATTCCCACGTATTCCAGCGTGCAGCAGCACGGAGGGAATGGTAACACCTTAGTGACTCGGATGGTACATGCTTCCCACCATAAGGCCGTCCCGCCCGCGACGGGTATTTTCCTAATACACCATTACCGTGCCAGCACGATACCTACGTACGTAGAAAAGACTACCCTTACGTACGCAAGCGAATAATCGCTCGATTTCATAAACGGAGGTTATATGCGCCTTATCGGGCTCTTTATGAGGCGGGGCAACGTACTTGCGTTGCTGCTCGCCGTCACATTCGCGGTCGTTGCCATGTCTGTATCACAGCAGGCTCGCGCCGCGGCCGACCCGTCCCTGATGGCACACTACACGTTCGACGGCAGTAATGCCAATGACTCTTCCGGCAATAACAGGCACGGGACGCTCGTTGGCAGCCCCACATTCGCCTCCGGTCCGTCCGGCTTCGGCAACGCAATCTCTCTCGACCTGGGCAAGTACGTTGTCCTCCCCGGCGTGAATACGCTCGACTTGAACAACCATGATTTCACTGTCACCGCCTGGGTAAACGCCACGGCCTTCTCCGGCCTTGGCGGCTACGGCGGCGACTGGGCCGTACTGGGCAACCAGACAGGCCCGAGCGGCATGCACCTGGTGCTTCGTAGCGGGCAGCCCTACATGGGCTTCCTCGGCAACGACACAGGCAGCGGCTGTAACATGTCCCTGAACACCTGGTACCACATCGCGTGGCAGTACAGGGTTTCCGGCGGCGTCCAGACCATTTTCGTCAACGGCACGCAGGTCGCCTCCACGGGCGGCCACGGCGCGTTCAACGGCGGCACCGGCGCGGCCTACATCGGCCGCTGCTGCGAGACCTGGGACGCCCCCCGGTACGCCAAAGGCCGCATCGACGACGTCAAGATATTCAACCGCGTCCTGACCCCTTCAGAGGTCGCGGCCACCGTTACGCCTCCTCCTCCCCCTGCTCCTCCCACAACCTGCTACGACATCCTCGTCGGCGGCTTTTCCACCGGCGACGGCGTCTACGCGATTGACCCTGAGCAGGACGGTTCCACAGTCAACGTCTACTGCGACATCACCACGGACGGCGGCGGCTGGACGCTGGCCGGCTACGGCGCTGGTTCTAACCTGGCCGGTAAGCTGAACGTTGCCAACGGCACTTACAATCCCACGAACCGCTCCACGTCATCCGCTAACATCAACGCCGTCATGCTTGCAAGGCGCAGCACCCAGGCGGCCCTTTCCTGGGCTGACGGCATTTCAAACGGCAACCTTGCTACGTATCAGGAGGCCGTGAAGTTCGGCGTCCCCAATCGCCTCAACCAGACCCTCGACCCAACCGGCGGCGGCTACCAGTGCCTGGACTCCAGCAAGTGGAGCCCGGTTACGGTAACGCCCATCGTTGGCTCCCCTGACCTGCCTACGACCATGTACACGCGGACGGACAGCCTGGGCGCGGTCTACGGCATGGCCTACGGCCTGGTCCTGAACCAGAACAATGGGCAGTGCGACTGGACGATCGACGGCCAGCCGTTCAAGGCCGTGTACCTTGGAATCAATGCGCCCCCATATGCGGCCGGCATTGCCTACAATCCGGGCGGCGTAAGCAACCAGGTCACCCCGGCCACTATGGCCATCTGGTTCCGCGGCAACGCGGCGGTCGCGGTAAACACTGCACCGACCGTTTCCGCCAATAGCGCCTCCGTGACTGCCGATCAGGGCGCGGCCGCGGCCATCAGCGGCGCCTACAGCGACTCGAACTCCGGCGACAACGTGAGCATCACGGCATCGACCGGGACGGTCACCAAGACCGGCACGAACAGCGGTACGTGGAACTGGACGAACACGACCACGGCCGTCGGCTCATATAATGTGACGATCACCGCCAACGATGGCGCCGCGACAGCGACGACCAGCTTCACTGTAACTGTGAAGGATGCGCCGCCGGCATTGACCGCGGGCGGCACCGTAACCGCAACCGGCGGCGGACCGGCAGTGGTCGTCGACCCCAACGCGACCATCACCGACCCCGGCCAGGAGAACCTCTCCGGCGCCAGGGTATCGATCGGGGCCGGCTTCATCGCCGCCCAGGACTCGCTGGGCATACAGGGACAGGGCGGCACGAGCGGCACGGTCGGCGGCCTGACCTGGAGCTACAACAGCTCGACCGGCGTCCTGACGCTGAGCGGCAGCGCCTCGCCCGCGACGTACCAGGCGGCCCTGCGCCAGGTGACCTATCGCAATAGTGTGACAAACGCCAACACCGCCAACCGGACCATAACCTTCACCATCGCAAACCAGCTGGCCTTCACCGGCAACGGGCACTTCTACGAGTTTGTAAGCTCCTTCGGGATTCCGTGGAGCACCGCTCTCGCCCAGGCTTCCACCCGGAGCCTGTACGGGATGCAGGGGTACCTTGCTACGATCACCTCTTCCGCGGAGAACCAGTTCATTTTCTCCAAGGTCCAGGGGAACGGCTGGATCGGCGGCAGCGACCATACATCCGAGTCGATCTGGAAGTGGGTCTCCGGGCCTGAGGCCGGCACGACCTTCTGCGTCGGCACGGGCTTCTGCTCTCCCCAGGGCGGCGCCTACACCAACTGGAACGGCGGCGAGCCGAACAACGCGGGCGACGAAGACTACGCGCACATCATCGGCAACCCGAACATCGGCGTCAGCGGCCAGGGCGTCTGGAACGACCTGCCGAACACAGTCTCCAGCGGCGACTATGCGCCGCTCGGCTACGTCGTCGAGTACGGCGGGATGCCGGGCGACCCGACAAACCTTCAGCTGACGGCAAATGCCACGGTGCAGGTGGTGCCGGGGAACCAGCCGCCGACAGTCACCGTGAACGCTCCTACCACGACTGCCGACGAGGGCGGCACGAACGGCGGAGCAGGCACATACAGCGACGCTGATGCGGGCCAGAACGTGACCATCACGGCCTCCGTCGGCACGGTCACCAAGACCGGCGTCAATAGCGGCTCCTGGAGCTGGAGCAACCCGGCCCTGGACGGCGCTGTGCCGCTATCCCAGTACACGGTGACCATCACGGCGAACGACGGCGTCGCTCCGCCGGCGACGGTTACTTTTACGGCCAGGGTCCGCAACGTCGCCCCCACGGCGACCTTCTCCAACAACGGCCCCGTTGACGCCGGCAGCAGCTTCACGCTGACCCTGTCCGGCGGGTCAGACGCGTCGAGCATCGACGCGGCGAGCCTCCAGTACGCCTTCGACTGCGGCAGCGGCTCGGGTTACAGCGCGCTCGGGAGCGGCAACACCGCCTCCTGCGCTACGACTGTGGCCGGGACGCGGAACGTCAAGGGCAAGGTCCAGGACAAGGACGGCGGTTTCACCGAGTACACTGCTACAGTGACGGTCAACGATCCCACTCCTCCTGTTATCACGCCGTCCGTGACCGGCACGCTCGGCGATAACGGGTGGTATACGTCCGACGTAGAAGTCTCGTGGACGGTCACGGACGACGAGTCGGCAGTCTCGTCCACGAGCGGCTGCGACACGACCACAGTGTCCGACGATACCGCCGGGACGACGATCACCTGCTCGGCGACCTCCGGCGGCGGCACGGCCTCCGAGAGCGTCACCGTAAAGCGCGATGCAACTGCGCCGACGATCAGCGGCTCTCAGTCCCCCGCCGCGAACGCCAACGGTTGGAACAACACTGACGTAACGGTGACCTTCTCCTGCGACGACAACCTGTCCGGCGTGGCGAGCTGCGTCGGCGACACCACCCTGACGGGTGAGGGCGCTGGCCAGTCCGCCTCCGGTGCTGTTACCGACAACGTGGGCAACACCGCGTCGGCGACCGTAGCGGACATCAACATCGACACGACGGCTCCCACGATCAGCGGATCGGCAGCTCCCGCCCCCAACGGGGCTGGCTGGAACAACACGGACGTGGC
This sequence comes from SAR202 cluster bacterium, assembly GCA_016872355.1. Classification (NCBI taxonomy): domain Bacteria; kingdom Bacillati; phylum Chloroflexota; class Dehalococcoidia; species SAR202 cluster bacterium. The sequence continues at coordinate 55,569 of VGZY01000008.1, forward strand.
GGTGACGTTCACGTGCGGCGATGCGCTCTCCGGCGTCGATAGCTGCACTGGCGATACCGTCCTGACCACCGACGGCGCGGGCCAGTCCGCCACCGGGACGGCCACGGACCTTGCCGGCAATACGGCATCCGCCACGGTGTCCGGCCTCAACATCGATAAGACCGCCCCTGCGGTCGCCATCACCGGTGTGAGCAACGGCGCGGTTTACATCGTCGGCGGCGCGCCGGTCGCGGGCAACACCTGCACTGACGCCACCTCCGGCGTGGCCTCGTCTTCGGGCGCGACCACCGGCGGCAACGCCAACAGCGTGGGCAGCTACACCTACACGGCAACGTGCACGGACGTGGCCGGCAACACGACAACCGTTTCGGCTTCCTACGCGGTCACCTACGGCTTCAGCGGCTTCCTGCAGCCGATACCGCTGCCGGTGTCCACGTTCAAGGGCGGCTCCACCATCCCGGTGAAGTTCAGGCTTACGGACGCCTCAGGCGCGCCGGTGAGCACGGCCATTGCGAGTATTTCGATCAACGGCGGGCCAGTCCCTTGGCCTCGCCCGCTACAGCGATGGCCAGTACATCTTCAACCTTAGCACCAAGGGCATCTCTATCGGTCTTCTGACGATCAGGGCCACCCTTGACGACGGCACGACCCGCAGTGTTGTCGTAACGCTGAGGTAGTCGACAGGCAGCACAAGAAGAGAGGGGACCGGCCCGGCCGGTCCCCTCTCTGTTTTTCTATCCGATCTCTTTGCCGATTCCTCTTTGCAGGGCCGCTTTGTAGACCCTTAAGCCGACGGCGATATCCTCCAGCGCTAATCCCTGCGATTCGAACAGGGTGATGTCCTGCAGGCTCTTGCGTCCGAGCGCCTCACCCGCCACAACTGACGAGAGGTTTAATACCTGGTTCCACCCCAGGATCCCGCGCTCGACCGCATGTATGAGCTCGCCGCACTCAACCCTGGCGGTCTCAGTGTCGTCCGCCACAACCACAGTCGCCCGCTTTATCGTCTCGGGGTCCAGCTCCCTGCGTGTGATGTGGTTGGAGCCGGCGGCGTTGATATGGGTCCCGTGGGTAATCCACTCTCCCGAGAGCACCGGGGACGAGGAGCTGGTGACCGTGATGACAATATCAGCTCCCTTCACACACTCCTCGGCGGAGCGCGCTGCAATTACGGTCAGACCGAGATCTCCCGCCGCCGAAGCTGCAAACTCTTCCCGCGTGGCCTCGGTGCGACCGTAAACGCGTGCGACCTCGACATGCCTTACCTTGCACACCGCCTCAAGCTGCGTCCGAGCCTGGTATCCCGTTCCGATCATGCCCACCGTGGCGGCGTCCGGGCGCGCCATGTAGCGCGTGGCGACGCCGCTCGCGGCGCCGGTACGCACCTGCCCGAGGCGCGATGCCTCGATAACCGCCAGGAGCTTGCTCGTCGCAGTGTTGACGAGGTTCACATAGAAACGCACGCCGCCCCGGGTGGCGCCATAAGTCTTTGTACCCATAACGCCCAGCCCGGGCGCGGTAGCGGCCATAAACGCGAATGTGCCGCTGCCCATCGGGAGGCGGTAGCGGGGGTGATTAAAGGCCAGCCCGCGTGCCTGAAGACGGAATGCTTCGTCCAGCGAATCGATGGCAATGTCCATCGTAAGAAGGTTCTCAACGTCGGATTCGGTGAGGTAGAGCGGCATGGCGGACTCCCCTGTGGTACATGGAAACAGATGGGCCCCGTTACCGGAACACAGGGAAATTGTACTCCCTTGTGTCAGCCTCTCCCCACAGTTCCGTTAGCCGGTCTTGCAGGGACTGCGCGGAACTGCGCATGGCGGGCAGGATGTCGGCTCGCTCTGCGACGGTGATGAAGGCGCGGAGGTAGGTGGTGTAGGCCTGGCGGAGGGTGAAGTCGTCCACCCACACGCCGGGCTCGCGCAGGGCGTCCTCGAACGCCCAGGTGAGGCACCAGAAGAGGCGGTGGGCGCTAATGGAGGCGATCTCCTTGTAGAGAGCAGTGGCGTCCGGCGGGGTGGGGAAGAGGCCGACGATGCCGTCAAGGTATGCGCGGTCAATCCTGTCCACGGCGGCGTCCGGGAGCGGCAGGCCGATGCGCCACCATGTGGTGTCGTAGAAGGCGTGGCGGTAGCCACAGTACTCGAAGTCGATGAGCCTGGGGCCGGAGGGCGTGAAGAACACGTTCGTCGGCGCGATGTCGCCGTTGGTGAAAGTCAGGAACGGGCCGGGGTTGCGGAGCCTGTCGCAGACCGCCTCGTACTCCTCGGCGAACCCGCGCGATGGTCTGACTCCCGCCGACGTGAAGGCTTTGCGCACGCTGAGGAGAAGCTTCCGGAACTCCGCCGGCTGGCGCTCGCGTATCGACAGATGCCGCTTCCCCTCTGCCTCGTCACGGAGCTTTTGGAACGTCTCGCCGTGTCCAGCCGTCCGTACGTGGAAAGAGGCTAGCGCGACCGCCGCAGCCGCGTCCAGCCGTAATACGTAGTTGCGGTTCCACTGCTTGAGGAGGTCGGGGTTGGACAGGCGCACATCGCGCCGGAGAAGCCCGGCCATCGCCGCCTGCGCATCGGTCGCGATCCCGTCAATATCGAGCGGAAGCGCATTCTGCATCCCTTAATCTGAGAAATCTGCGGTTAACATCTCACTCCCACCACTTGTAGAAGTGGTTGAGGGGGCCGCTGCCGTGGCCGACGGCTATGCCGGAGCGAATGGCCTCCGTCACGTACTTTTTGGACTGGCCCACGGCCTCCTTGAGCGGCATGCCGCGCGCAATGCACCCCGCAACCGCCGAGGCGAAAGTGCATCCCGTGCCGTGCGTATTGGTGGTCGAGACGCGCTGGGCGGTGAACAACCTCACCTCGGTGCCGTCATAGAACGTGTCGGTCGCCGGGCCCGGCATGTGGCCGCCCTTTACAACCGCCGCCTTGGCGCCCATCTCCTCCACAATCATCCTGGCGGCATCGCGCGCCTGGTCCAGGTCTTTGACCACGCGACCGGTGATCGCCTCCGCCTCAGGCAGGTTAGGCGTAACGACGGTCGCGAGGGGTATCAGCACCCTCCGAAGCACGTCAATGGCGTCCTCCCGGAGCAGGCGGTCGCCGCTCTTGGCAACCATCACCGGATCGACGACAAGGTTGGAAATAGCATGCTCCCTTATTTTCTCGGCCACGGTGTTAATTATGGCCGCGGATGCCAGCATGCCGGTCTTGGCGGCGTCCGTGCCGATATCGCTCATGACGGCGTCTATCTGGGCGCGTATCATCGCGTCAGGGACTTCCAGCACGTCCGTCACGCGCACCGTATTCTGCGCGGTGATGGCTGTGATAACGCACGTGCCGTACGCCCCCATTGCGGCGAACGCCTTGAGGTCGGCCTGTATGCCCGCGCCGCCGCCGGAGTCTGAACCGGCGATTGTCATTACCCGCGCCACGCTCTTCCTGATCATCCTGTTCCCTCCTGCTTCCGGTCATTTTCGCCCTTCTGGTCTTCCTTGCGCGCATATTCAGCCCGCTTGCGTATTATCTCCTGCAGGGACTGGACGCTCTTGCCCACAACCTTCATTTTCCGCTGGTTGCGGCGCTTGTTCTCCCGCCGTTCGCCTTTCGTTCCGTCCTGCTCCATGTGTCATCACCGCTCCGTGAACCGGGTGGTAAACGCCTCTGTCTCGACGAGGTCCGGCGGCAGAAGGTTGTGCTCTTTCATCCACTGGGCGAACGCCCGCCACCTGCTGGGGTCCTGCGTACCGAACCCGCCGGACTCCGTCTTCCAGACCTCCACAAGCAGGTCTGCGCCCGGCCGCTCTATCTTCTCGTCGATCTCCTCGTTGTTGCTTTCGACCAGAAGGTCGATGGCCGCCTGGGGGTCCACGACCGCATCTTCGTACCCTCTGCGCGCGGCCCGGACGAACTTCTCGACAGTCTCTGTATTCTGCCCAAGGTTTCGCTGGCTGGTGACTATCGCCAGCTCATAGTAGTCAGGGACGCCCCACTGCTCCATACGCATGATGTTAACTGGGTGGCCTTCATTCTCCAGCATGATCGTTTCGTGCGTCCAGTAAGCGCCTACCACCGCATCAACCTTGCCGCTCACAAGGGCCGGCACCAGATCGAAGCCGACGTTCACCAGCTCAACGTCGCCGAGGCCGGATGCGCCGTCGAACTTCAACATTGTGTCCAGCAGCGGCTCATTGGTGGGTATTCCGGGATAGCCGACCTTCTTCCCAACAAGGTCGCGAGGGCGGGTGATGCCGGAGGACTGCAGCGCCACCACGGAGTTGAGGGGGTGCTGCACCAGGGCCATCACCGAGACCACCGGCACTCCCTGCGCGCGCGCCAGCAGGATGTCCGGCTGGTAGCTGATTCCGAAGTCGTCCTGCCCCGCGCCAACGGTCGTGAGCACCGCTGAAGGGTCTACCGGCGTGTACATTCGCACCGCCAGCCCCTCATCCGCGAAGTAGCCTTTCTCAAAGGCCACGAAGAGGCCCGCATGGTTGGCATTTGGATACCAGTCGAGCGCCACGGATACTTCCGTAAGACCATTCGCCGCCACGCTGGTCGGCTGGCCGGCCGCCGGGGAGGCGGGGGTAGGGGCGGGCGCCCCACTGTCGCATGCGACGGCCGCCGGCCCCAGGATGAACAAGGCGGCAGCGGCGGAAAACCAGGATACAATTCGGCGATTCAACACGTGTAATTCTCCCCTTGTAATCTCAACTATTGTCGGGCGACCGGCTTAACTGTCACTTTTTACCCGTCTCCATGGCATCGCCCACTTCTCGGCTACGGTCATCAACGCGAAAAGCATCGTCCCCATCGCGGACAGGATTGCGATTGCGGCAAAGACGCGCTCTGTGAGGAACTGGGGCTTCGATCGGATCATCAGGTATCCCAGCCCCTTGCTCGACCCGACCCATTCGCCTATCACCGCGCCGATTACGCTGACTGATATGGCGACTTTCATGCCTGAGAACAGGTACGGCAGTGAGGCGGGCGCTTGTGCCTTCAGGAAGACTTGCAGGCGGTTCGCGCCCAGCGTGCGCATTACGTTGACCATGTCCGCGTCAACCGATCTCATGCCGTCGACCGTGTTGACGACGATCGGAAAGAACGATATCAGCGCCACCACAATTACTTTGGGGGTGAGACCATAACCCACCCATATGATGAGCAGCGGCGCGATCACGATGATCGGGACAGTCTGGGACGCAATCAGGAACGGGTATAGCGCCCTCTCCACCGTCCTGGACAGGACTATCGCAGAGGCGAGGGCCACCCCTACTGCGAGTGCGACTCCAAAACCTACCAGGACCTCGCCCAGGGTCACCCACGTGTGCCCCCAGAGCATCCCGGAGTCGTTCACCAGCGTCCTGGCGACAATCGACGGCGAAGGCAGGAGCCACTTCTGCACGTCGAACGCCCGCACATAGACTTCCCAAGCGGCGATCGCGGCAACCATGATCGCGAGCGCGGGGAGCCAGACCCTGGCTGTATTTGCCAATCTACGCATCGCGTCCTCGTTCCGGCAAGCACTGTATTCCCGGCTGCCGGTCTTCAGCTTTCGTAGTGGCGGGCTGCGCCTGCCTGGACGCCACGAACGTTGTTACGGCATGCAGAGCGCCTCTACGAACTCAGTGCTTTGCCTTGCATTACAGAAGCGCTGCCATAAGCTTCTTCTTCAGCCGCACAAACTCCGCCTCCGTCACCATCGCCCGCGTCCGCGGCCGCGGGAGCGGCACCCGCTCTACCAGCTTCATTCGCCCCGGCCGAGGGGTCATCACGTAGATACGATCGGACAGGAAGATCGCCTCGTCCACGTCGTGCGTGACCAGCACGACTGTCTTCCTGAGCTGCTCCCACAGCCCGAGCAGCCAGTCCTGCAGCTGTGTCCGGGTCAGCGCGTCCAGCGCGCTGAACGGCTCGTCCAGCAGGAAAACCGATTGGCCGGCCAGCACGGTGCGCAGGAAAGCCGTCCGCTGGCGCATCCCTCCGGAAAGAGCGTAAGGGTAAGCGTTCTCGAAGCCCCTGAGCCCGAAACGGTCTGCCAGATCCATCGCCTTCGTGCGCGCGTCCCTCCTGGACACGCCCCTGATCTCCAGTCCCAGGATTGCGTTGTCCAGCGCCGTCCGCCACGGCATCAGCAGGTCCTTCTGGTGCATGTATCCGACGGCGCCCAGCCGCCCCGCGGCAGCGTCGCCGTTCAGGTAGACCGTGCCGGCGCTGGGTTCATCCAGCCCGGCAATGATATTTAGAATGGTGCTCTTTCCGCAGCCGCTGGGCCCAATGATGCTGACGAATTCGCCGTTTGCCGCGAAGAGCTCGATGTTGTCCAGCACGTGGAGCGACCTGCCGTCCTGAGACATCGTCTTGCTGACGGTACTGAGCCTGATGGCAGGCTCGGCCTGGGTTGCGCGCGGTGTGCTAGCCAACGAACGAAAGCGCCTCCTCCGGAGTAAGGTTCGCCCGGACCAGGCGGTGGAAGGCCGGCGCATAGTGGTCAGCGACGCCCAGGACGCTGTTGAAGTTCTCGTTTATCTGCCCGAAGCCAAGCTCGCCGTCCGCCAGGTCGAACGCCAGCTTCATCGCAAGCTCGCCGTCGTCCATGCTCAACTCGAAGTTCCCGATCGAGATGCTCCAGTTGATGAGGTTTGCGAGCACGCACGCTGCCACTCGCTTATCTTCCGGCACGGTTATGATGCCGCGCACGGAGAACGTGAGCCTCTGCGCCTCGTCGCTCCACGTAACGAGGGCGTGGTATGTGCCGTTCGCGCCCTGCAGGGACAGCGCCACCGACATAGATGGCTCGTCCACGGCAAAATATCCGGCGTGCTCTGTCTCAAAGTAAGCAACGACCGCTTCGAAGGGGGACTCCATTGGCTCTCCTGTGTGCTCAGAAAACAAAAATGCCGCCGGAATCCGGGCGGCAAACGAACAAACAAGGCTGGCTGCGCCTCATCCCTTCGCTGGCATTACCCAGATCAGGTCACGGGGTCGCTCCGATAAAGCGGAGCCTCTCAGCCTGGCTACCCAAGCTCCCCCCGGGCAAGTACTCGATTGAGAAGCAGTCTAGCGGACGAGCAAAGGGGTGTCAACGAAGGGGCCCCGCCGTGTCTTTGCTCAGTGATATTGTCAGTAGGTAACTGCTCAGTGAATATGTCAGTCCATGAGAGGACTACATTTGACCGAGCGAGAAGCGAAGAGAGCACAGATACTGAACCTTGTTCTGGAGGGGCGTTGCGAGGCAAGTAAGGCCGCTGAGCTGATGGGTGT
>VGZY01000009.1 GCA_016872355.1 SAR202 cluster bacterium
TGGCCGCGGCGGGCGCGGGAGTGGCGGGCGGCAGGGCCGCCTGGGGTGTAGCCGTGGGCGCCGGTGTCGGCGGAAGCGCCGTGGCAGTCGGGGCTGGCGCGCCGCCCTCGCCGACGACTACAAGGGCCGTCATGTTGGGGTGGTACTCACAGAAATAGGCGAAGGCCCCGGCCTGGGCGAACGTGAACTCGAAGGTCTGGTTCTGGTCTCGGCGCCCGCTGTCAAAGAGGCCGGACTTCTGCCCCGGCGCTCCCGAGGAGACGGTGTGCGGGGCGCTATCGTGGTTTACCCAGCGCACCCGCTGGCCAACCGGTATCTCGATCTCGGGGAATGCGAAGTTCATGATGAAAGCTTCAGTGACCGGGGTGTCGATGACTGCCGTCGGCGTTCCGGTGGGGGGCTCAGGCGTTGCAGTCGCCGCTGGCGAGGTGGGTGAAGGCGCGGCCGCGGGCACGGTGGCTGCGGAGGGCAGGGCAGTGGCCGGCGCCGAGGTGGGGGTTGGGTCCGGGCCGGACGTGCATGCAGCAAGTATTGAAAGTGCGGAGGCGGATATCAGGAGCCGGACAGCCGGCCGTAACGTGTGGAGGACCAAGTGACACCTCATATCGTGGAAACAAATATTTTGCGTGGCACGTACTTATAACGATGGTCTGTGCGGCCAGGTTATAGCGGTGCAAACGGCATTTACGTAGATGATTGTACGTACGAGTGACCTGCTTAAAATCCGTGCCAGCCCCTATTTAGAAATTTTCTAGACACAGTCCAACCATGTCGCTAAACTGTCTTAGTCAAGAAGGACCGTGCGGGAGTCTAAAGGTGCTACGCCATTCTTTCATTCACTTTCCCGGCGTGGGATCAACAACGGAAAAGCACCTGTGGGAAGCAGGGATTCGCACGTGGGACGACTTCAGGGCGGCGACTACAGTGCCGCTGCGGGCGAGCGGGATGCGCGACGTCATTTGCGCCCGGATTGACGAGTCCCGAGAGCGGCTGGAAACCAGGGACGGGGCCTTCTTCAGCGCGTGTTTCACGTCGCACGACCGGTGGCGGATCTACTCTGATTTCCGTGACCAGGCGGCGTTCCTGGACATCGAGACTACAGGCCTCTCTCCCCAGTCCAGCCGCATAACGATGGTTGGGGTCCTGGACAGGGAGGGTTACCGGGCGTTTGTGGCGGGCGAGAACCTGGATGAGCTGCCGAGAGCGATGGAGCGGTATTCGCTGATAGTGACCTACAACGGCGCATCGTTCGATATACCGTTCGTGGAGTACTTCTTCGGAAAGATATTCCGGCACGCCGCGCACCTGGACCTGCGATACCCGCTGAAGAGGCTTGGGTACGGGGGTGGGTTGAAGCAAATCGAGAGGGAGCTTCGGGTGGCGCGCCCGTCGGAGCTGTCCGAGCTCGGCGGCTTCGAGGCAGTGATCATGTGGCAGATGTGGGAGCGTGGAGAGCGCGGCGCGCTCGATACGCTGGTCCGCTACAACGCGGAAGACGTTGCATCGCTTCCTGCTCTGGCGGATATCGCGTACAACGAGTTGCTGGACGACATTCCGTTTCCGGTCGAGCCGGTTAGGCTATGGAACCGTCCGGTTATTGACCTTCCTTACGATCCATCCGTGGTGCGCAGGCTGGCCGGAGCAAAGGTGTGGGACCGCCCGTTCACGGAGCAGCGGGGCGTGCGTACATATTGATATGAGAACTCAATCTGGAGGGGTTGTGGGGTGGCATTTAGTGAAGTGGCCCGCAAGGCAGCATGGACGGACCGAATCGAGGCTCCGAAACTGATGAGCAAGGTTGCGGTGGTCAACGCGGATTTCCGCGTTCAGGTGGTCAGCTCCGAAAATGGCGATTGCCGGACATTTAACGGCTACGGCAACATGCACATGTGGCCCGTATGGTCGCCAAACGGGCAGCAGGTCCTCTTTTCCGGTTACTCCACTATCATGAACGGCCACGGGCGCCAGCGCCTGCTGCTGCATGACCTGGGCAACGGCGACGCTCAAATCATCTACGACAGCGAGCCGGGAGCAGACGCCATTGCCCCACGAACGCCGCACTACTCAGCGTGGTCGCCGGACGGCCGGCGCGTGGCGATGCTGGCGCGGAACATGCTCCGGAAGGGCCTCTCGCTCTACCTACTCGATCCATCGCGCGGGGATGCACCGGAGAAGTTCATCGACGGCGCCCCATTGTTCTTCTCCTGGTCCCCGAACTCCAGGTTCCTCCTTGTTCATTCGCGGTTCGACCACTACATAGTCGATTTCCGCGATGACAGCTACGTCACCCGCCTGAACTACAAGTCCGGTCTCTATTCCGCCCCATCCTGGTCGCCGCGCGGCGGCAAGTTCGCCCTGATGCACGAAGTGCCCGGCGGCCGGCAGACCCTCCAGCTTGTGAACCCGAAGGGCGACTGTGTGCAGGAAATCGCCGAGGTGGATGGGGCAGGCGCTTTCTCCTTGTGGCCGAAGGGCGACCGCATTGGCCTGCTCCGGGGCCAGATAGGCCAGTCGCGCTACTTCAAGGAGCTATGGCTGGCGCCTCTGTTCGGAGGGGATGAGCAGCAGCTGATCGGCGAGCCGGTGTTTGCCTTCTACTGGTCCCCATCCGGCGCTCACATCGCATACGTCACACCTGCGCCCAACATGGAAGGCGTAATGCGCCTGGGCATCGTCAACACTGAGAACGGGTACACCCGCTACATGGTCGATTTCAAGCCGACTGAGGAGCAGCTTACCCAGCTTATGTTCTTCGATCAGTACTCGCAGACGCACAATCCCTGGTCACCGGACGGGACAAAGCTGGTGTTCACAGGGACGCTCACCGACGAGTACCAGCAAGACCACAAGAGGACCCAAGGGCCGTCGGTCTTCCTGGTGGACGTGTTTGGGGAGCGCCCCGTCAGGCCGCTGGCGGCGGGCGTGATGGGCTCCTGGCAGCGGTGCTGAGCGCAGGCAAGTATGAATTATGAATTATGAAGTATGAATGGTGGATGACACTGGCCCTAACGGCCTCATCCTGAAGGATCTCGCAGGGGGCGATTGGCATGCTAATCGCCCCCTGTTCTGTTGGGTGGCGCATTGCGTTGGGGTCATTTCAGGAAGACTGGCTGGGTCCACGCCTTCTTGCCGGTGGATGAGCGCACGGTGGCGCGCACGTAGCCCTCATTACCCTTGATCGCATAGGCGGCCCTGGCGCCGTCAGAAGTCGCAAGGACGGCGCCGTTTCTTCCGCTGAATGTTGTGGTATAGGTGACACCTTCGACGGGGCTGACCTCCAGCGATATGCTTGCCTGCGACCAATCAAGGCTTGAGAGGGTGACTCCGGTGCTCGCATAGAACTCGCCGGCGTTTAGCGCCGCCAGGATGGCGGGGACGGTAAGCTCCTCCGCCCGGAGGTGGACCCAGCCACGGCCCGGGTAGGCGCGCGTGGGCAGGTCCTCGTCGTACGTGTGGGCGTCATCAGTCGCAATGCCCCAGATCACCATGCCACCGCTGAGGACGCCGTCCCATATCTCTTCGCAGCTCATGCGGCCGGGGCCGCCGTCGTTGTTCTTGCTCGTGCCGCCGCCGTTGTATATCTCCACGAACCTCGCGCCCGGCGTCTGCAGTATCTCGCGGTGGTCGAAGCTGTAGCGGTCGTTAGGGTGATTTATCGACGCGAGACCGCCGGCCTCGATCACCGCGTTGACGTTGGCCTGGATGGTCGGCAGCACGTCCCACGCATCAACGAACTCTACCGTGCGGGTAATGCCGAAGCCGTTGATGTGCACCGTGCCCTTCTGGCTCTTCATCGCCTTGCCCACTTCCTGCCCGGGGATGAGCAACAGCCTGTCGAAGTCGTAGTCCACGAGATGGTCGTGCTCTGTCATGCACAGGAAGTCGTAGCCATGGTCGGCATACCACTTGAGGGCGTTGGACGCTGAATGCGGGCTCTCCTTGAAGCCGTGAGAGTGAGTATGGAGGTTACCTTTGTACCACTTGAGATTGGACACGAGCGTTCCTCTAAATTCGGGATTGAGATATCTTAACAGGAGAAAGCAATGCGGGCTACCGTGCTACCGGTAGCCCGCGTTTCAGTTCATCTTGAATAGGCTAGAGGGCGGCCTTGACGCGCGACTTGAGCTCCGCGGGCGAGATACTCTCCGCGAAGTCTTCGCCGTCGATATACTCGGCTTTTGCTCCTTCCGCTTCAATAAGGCCCTCCGGGCCGGAGCCGTAGGTGCCGTCCGGGTTCGTTGCCAGCGCTAAGATCAGGTGGTCGCCCACGTCCGGCAGCGCGAACTGGATCAAAGACGCATATTCCTTCTCGTCGCCCTCGTGTCCATACATACGAACCGTGACAACGGACGAGGCACCGATCTTGCCGTCGCTCTTCAGCACCTCTTCAACGCGCACAGCGTAGTCGGTGTAAGGCGATCTGATGTCGGTCTTGCCTTCATCTCCGTACGGCTCGAGCATGCGCTCAGTTGCAGATTCCACCTTGCCGACAAATATTACCTCGGAGCGCTCAACGAGCTGGCCCACGCTCTGCGGCCGCTGGACCATCATGGAAGTCGAGCCGCCGGGACCGGGTCCTTGCGACGCAGCGGGCGCGCCGGAGATGTCGTCGCCGGCGGCCGGGGTGGCGGGATCGTTCCCCGCGCACGCCACACCTGCGATCACCACGACTCCGGCGGACAGCCCAATTATGAACCTGCCGGTACGATTCCCAATCCTCACCATCGTCTTCCTCCATCCTTGGGGGTTGATACGAACACTGGGTGTTCGTTATGGAAAAGACGACGGCGGGCGCTCGAATGTTCCGGTCGGTCCTTACTTTCCGCCGGTGAAGACCGGCTGGGTCCATGCCTTCTGGCCGGATGAGGAGTAGACCGTGGCGCGAACGTACCCCTCGTCGCCGCGTATGGCGTAGCTTGCGGAGAGGCCGGTGCTTTCCTTCAGCACCACGCCGTGCTTGCTTGTAAAGCGCGTTGTGTAAATGAAATCGCGCGACTGGTCTATCTCGATGCTGACGCGGTCCTTTTCGGTTGCAAGGCCTTTGAGGTCGATACCCGTGGAGAAGTAGAAACTCCCCTCGGACATCGCGTCTACTATCGCTTTGCTGGAGAGGTCCGGAGCGTTGACCATCACCCAACCCCGGCCGGGGTTGGCCTTGAGGGGATGGTAGTCGTGGTAGTGGTGAGAGTCGTCCACGGCGACTCCCCATATCACGCGGCCGGCGCTGAGCACGGCGTCCCATATCTCCTCGTTGCTCAGCTTGCCGGGTGCGCCAAAGAGGTTCACGCCCGGGTGGCCGTTGAATATCTCCAGCAGGTGGGCGCCCACGACCTGCTTGAGATGGGTCTGGTCGAACGCCCACCGGAAGTTCGGGTGGTTGATCGAGGCGATCCCGCCGGCCCCAAGGATGGCGTTTACGTTCGCCTGGATCGTCTCCACAAGCGTGTCGCAGTTTATCGGCTCGACATACCGTTCGATACCGATCGCGCCGATGTGCACGGGGTGGGCGGCATCCCCCTGCTGCACAAGCGCGGAAACCTCTTCGCCGGGGATCAGCAGCGGGCCGGCTTGGCTGCCAGAAGCGCCATGGTCCAGGATGGTGCGGTGGTTATGGTCGCTGAGGACCAGGAAGTCGTAATCGTGGTTTCGGAACCAGCGGACGATAGTCTCGGGGTCGGCGTCTCCGTCGGACTCTTTCGTGTGCGTGTGAAGGTTGCCCTTGAACCAGCGCTTGTCGGTCATTGAAGCCTCGCAGGCTGGACCGGAAGGCGCCATGCCGCCGGCCCTGGATTTGGTATAAGACGGGGTTAGGGTAGCGAGGACGGCGACTTCGTGTCAAATAGCGAGGGTGATCGATAAAATTGCCCCATGCGAACTGTTTGAAAGTGTGATAGACTGCCGATCCGTTGACGGCTTGCGAACGATTGACCCCACTCTATAGCCAGGAGCGTCAAGGATGATCAAACTCAGCTGGATGGCGCGGGCCGACAGCGAGGCCGAGCTGGAAAACCAGCTCAAGTACGCCAGGAAGATCGATCTGGACGTTATAGACTTCCACATCGGCAAATTCCCTCGCACAACCAAGTTCCTGCGTCATATCAAGAAGGAAGCCCTGAAGGCCGGCCTGCCGATAGGCTACCTGGGCGGCCCCACCCTGGTGGGCGAGGCCGATGGCCGCAAGAAGCGCATGGACCAGGCCAAGCAGGACGTGGACCTCACCGGGTTCCTTGGCGCCCAGATGCTTCGAATGTTCGCCCGGCACAAGTGGCCGGCCACCGTTGAGGAGCAGGAGAAGTACTGGAAACCGATGATCGAGGACTTCCAGGAGCTGGCGGACTATGCCGCGCCCAAGGGCGTCGCTCTGGGCCTTCAGAACCATAACCACAGCAGCTTCTGCATGAACGCAGACCAGGCGCTGAGGATCCTCAAGGAAGTGAACCGCGAGAACTTCACCTACCTCATGGACTCCGGCCAGTGGCAGGGCTCCATCGGCGGCTCGCCTCGCGGCTTCCGCGATATCAACGTGGACATCTACAAGGACTATATGGAACGGATGGCGCCGCATACCACGCTCGTCCGCGCCAAGATTTACAAGATCGATAACGGCTGGGAGGAGTGGATCGACTACCCCCGCGTGTTCAAGATACTGGCGAAGGCCAAGTTCAACGGCAACGTATCGATAGTGTTCGAAGGCGGCGAGCCCCCACGCAACCGCTTCGACGACGACCAGTGCGTGGCCCTGGCGGCCAAGCACCTGCGGGAAGTGGCGGCGCTCTCTAACCTTTACGACGTTTAAGAGACCTCTCTCCCCATCCCTCTCCCCTGAGAGGGGAGAGGGGGTAAGGACGGCGGGCACAGCCGCCTGCGGGAGTCTGAGGGCAGCGCCCTCAGGGATTTAGGAATTGCAGTGGACTTCGTCCCTTGCCGGGGGCTGGGGCGAAGCCCCAGGGATTTATTCCCCCTTCCCTCCCCAATGGCGAAGCGCAGTAGAAAATCCGTCGCACGGAGCACACACAAATGATCAAGATCAGCATGATGGCCCGGGGCAAAGACCAGGGCGAATACGCCGGCCTCGTCAAGCACGGCAAAGAGATCGGCCTCGACGCCATAGACATACACATGGACCGCCACATCAACCGCGAGCCCAAGTTCATGGCCACGCTCAAGAAGCAGTGCCTGGACGCCGGACTGCCGATCGGTTACTTCTCATCCGGCCACAGCATGGTCGGCCCGGCAGAGCAGCGGCAGGCGCGGATCGCCCAGGCTAAGTCAGATGTGGACGGCGCGTCCGTCATGGGCGCGCAGCTTTGCCACGCCTTCGCCCGCCACAACTGGCCGGCAAAGGAAGAGGAGCAGGAGAAGTTCTGGGGCCCGATGATCGAGGACTTCCAGGCAACTGCCGACTACGCGGCCGAGAAGGGCGTCGTCCTGGGCCTCCAGAACCACAACCACGGCTCGTTCGCAATGAACGCGAACCAGGTCCTGCGCATCCTGCGCGAGACCGGCCGCAAGAACCTCACGTACATTATGGACTGCGGCCAATGGCAGGGCTCCATCGGCGGCTCGCCGCGCGGGTGGACCGACACCTCCGTGGACATCTACGACCATTACATGAAGCGCGTCGCGCCGTACGCCACCTGCGTCCGCGCCAAGATATACAAGATCGATAACGGCTGGGAGGAGTGGATAGACTACCCCCGCGTATTCAAGATGCTCCAGGCTGTAGACTTCAACGGCAACGTCTCCATGGTGTTCGAGGGCGGCGATCCGCCCCGCAACCGCTACAGCAAGGAAGAGTGCCTCAAAATCGCAGTCCCGTACCTCCGCGAGGTAATCAAGCGCTCGGACGACAGGGGCGGGAGAGTTTAGGACAAATTCAGTAGTTGGTAGTCGGTAGTAGGTAGTCGGCCAATCCAACAGCCGGCTGTTCGTCTGGCCTACTACCTACTACTAACTACCAACTACTGTCTCCATAATTTTCTTCAGGAGTCACTGATGATCAAGCTTAGTTGGATGGCCCGCGCAAACACCAACGAGGTGTTCCAGGAACAGGTCAACTTCGCGCGCGAGCTTAACCTGGACGCCATCGACTTCCACGTCGGCGGCATGCCCCGCGACCCGCTCTTTGTCCGCCGCATCAAGAGGCAGTGCCTCCAGCTCGGCCTCCCCATCGGCTACCTCGGCTCCGGCTCCATGACCGGCCCGCTGGAAGAGCGCGAGGCCCGCATCAAGGAGATGAAGGAGGACATCGACCTCGCCGAGTTCATGGGCGCCCAGATGATCCGCGCCTTCGCCCGCCACAAGTGGCCGGAGACCAAAGAGGAGCAGGAGAAGTTCTGGAAGCCCATGATCGAGGACTTCCAGAAGGTCTGCGACTACGCCGCCGAGAAGGGCGTATTCATCTCCCTCCAGAACCACGACAACAGCTCGTTCTGCATGACCGCGGACCAGGTGCTACGCATCTACAAGGACGTCGCCCGCGACAACTTCAGCTTCATCCTTGACACCGGCCAGTGGTACAAGTCCATCGGCGCAGACCCCCGCGGCGTCATCAAGGACCCCAACCTGGACATCTACGAGACCTACATCAAGGCCACCGCGCCCATCGCCACCTGCGTGCGCGCCAAAATCTACCGCATCCACACCGGCAAAGAGGAGTACCTGGACTACCCGCGCATCATGAAAATCCTCAAGGACGTCAACTTCAACGGCACCATGTCCATAGTCATGGAGCACGTAGACAAGTCCTACGAGTACAACCACGTCATGCGCCTCGCCGCCACATACCTCCGCACCCTCCTGGCAGACTACAACAAGAAGTAGGACGGAGATGTAATCCGCAGATTACGCAGATGTAAGACAGCCGCCCCGATTCCATCGGGGCGGCTGTCTGGCGTTTTGCGGCTGTCAATCCCTGGTTCAGATTTTAGGCGCTACAGTGTATACTGCGGATATGCGCGATACGCCGCGCAGACTAAGCCGAAACAAACGACAGGTGCATGCGATGAGCGGCGGTGCCAAGCCACGGAACGGCTCAAGCAGTTTGGTCTACGAGACATCCGACCACAACGCGCGGCTGTTCCAAGTGATAAGGGAGAAGTATTGGGCCCGACAGGCCTATATGGAATCTCTTTTTGGGGCAGACACCAACGGTGCCGTCAACGGCAACGGCAAACATCCGCACGGCAGCAAGCCGCTCCTGCTGGATTTGTTCTGCTGTGCCGGCGGGGCTGGGATGGGCTACCACCGCGCGGGCTTCGACGTTGTGGGCATAGATATTACCCCCAGCCCAACTACCCGTTTCGGTTCATTCAATACGACGCGCTGAAGCTCGACGCCGAATTCTTGGCCCAGTTCGATGCGATTCACGCCTCACCGCCGTGCCAGTCCTACTCCGACCTCGCCAAGCGCAATCGCAACGCCGACGCTTGGCCGCGGCTGATTGAGCCCGTGCGGGAAATGTTGGAGGCGACCGGCAAGCCGTACGTTATTGAGAATGTGGAGGGCGCTCCGCTGCTCAATCCCGTCAGGCTTTGCGGCACAATGTTCCGTGGACTGCGCGTCATCCGGCATCGTCTGTTCGAAGCCAACTTCCAGATAGTATCCCCGCCGCATGGAAAGCACCCGTTAGTGCATACCCTTGACAAGCGCAAGGCTCACTACGGAAAGACCGACCAGTTCAAGGACTTCGTACAGGTTACGGGCGGGGGCAATTGCTCCGTGGCGGCGGCCCGCGATGCAATGGGCATAACCTGGATGAGCAAGAAAGAGCTTAACGAAGCCATTCCGCCTACGTATACGAAGTTTATCGGCGGGCAACTTCTAACATATATTTCTTCCGTTGAAGAGACCGGTGTAAGGCGGCTAGCGAGTGCGTAAGCTTTCAGCAAAGAGTAAGATCAAAACGTATTTCTTGGAGCATCTCGGTGAAGTTGTCACCATACATAAAATCCAGGAGATCTCCGGAATCTTCGATAGCCCGCGGCGTGTAAGAGAGATTCGCCAGGAAGAGGGTTGGGCGATTCTTTCAGACAAAGATACGACGACCCTTAAGCCGGGTCAATACATGCTGAAAGAACTGCCTCCAGTGGCACCTGACGTCAAATTCTCTCGGAAGATGTCGGCCAAATTGAAAGCAGTGGTTCTGGATCGCAACGGACATACCTGCCAGATGTGCGGTCTGACTCCAGGCCAAACCGATCCGGATACAGGTCGCAAGGTTCTTTTGCACATCGCGCACATCAAAGACAAGAGCTTGGGCGGCAAGGATGAGATAAGCAATCTCCGGGAGCTTTGCTCCACGTGCAATCAAGGTGCCAAGAACATAACGGCTGAAAAGCCTTCCAAGATTTGGCTGCTGAGCCAGGTTAGGCGGGCGGGGCAGGACGAGCAACGCGCGGTGTACGAATGGCTTCGCGGGAAGTTCGGCGAGTGACGTGGATGCTTTCACCCCGGCCAAGCGCTCCCAGATTATGGGGCGAGTGCGCTCCAAGGACACCAAGTCCGAGCTCGCCGTAAGGAAGGCCCTCCACGCCGCAGGGTTCCGCTACCGTCTCCACGACCGCAAACTACCTGGCCGCCCGGACATTGCGCTCCCCAGGTTTCGCACCGCAGTCTTCGTCCAGGGCTGCTTCTGGCACGGCCACGGCTGCAAACGCTCCGCCGCTCCCACCTCAAACATCGAGTTCTGGTCACGTAAGCTCGCCCGCAACGTTGAGCGGGACGCGGCACACAGACAGACCCTAGAGCAGGCAGGGTGGAATGTGGAAGTCGTCTGGCAATGTGAGTTGTGCCCCGCCACGGAGCGGCTCGTTGGGCGGCTGACGCAACTGCGGGAGCAGCAATCGGGCGGGTAAGATCGCCCAGCCCCGCCGCCCCGCCCCGATCACCCTCTCTGTCGCCCGCAGCGCCGACATCTCCCCCATCGAGGGGGAGAAACATATCGGGGAGGCCGCGACCGCCTCCCCAAAATCTGTCTAATCTGCGTAATCTGCGGATAACTCTCCCCGGCTCACTTCCCCAGCGCCGCCACCACCGCGTCGCCAACCTGCGACGTCGTCGCCTTGCCGCCCAGGTCCGGCGTCAGGACCTTCGCCTCAGACAAAACCTTCAACACCGCCTTGTCCGTCACGTCCGCCGCGCGCGTCTCGCCGATGAAGCGGAGCATCATGCCGGCGGCCAGCACCGTGGCCAGGGGGTTCGCGATGCCCTTGCCCGCGATGTCCGGCGCGCTGCCGTGCACCGGCTCGAAGAGCGAGGGGAAGCGGCGCTGCGGGTCGATGTTGCCGCTCGGGGCAAGGCCCATGGAGCCGCTGATGATCGCGCCGATGTCCGTGAGGATGTCGCCGAACAGGTTGCTCGCGACCACCACGTCGAACATCTCCGGGCGGCGCACGAAGTCCATGCACGCCGCGTCCACCAGCAGCGACACCGTCTTGATGTCCGGGTACTTCGCCGCGACGCGCTTGAAGGCGTCGTCCCACACCACCAGGCCGTAACCCTGGGCGTTGGACTTGGTCACCGAGGTCACGTGCTTCTTCTTGCCGCGCTTGCGGGCCAGCTCGAAGGCGTACGTGATCACGCGCTCGCACCCGTGCCGCGTGAAGACGCTCGTCTGGATGCCGACCTCCTCCGGGAAGCCGCGGTACTGGAAGCCACCCACGTTGGCGTACTCGCCCTCGGTGTTCTCGCGGATGACCACCATGTCGATGTCGTACGGCTTCTTGCCCGCCAGCGGCGATACCACGCCCGGGTACAGCACGCTCGGCCGCTCGCACACGTACTGGTCGAACGCGCGACGCATCGGCAGCAGCAGCCCGTTCAGCGTGATGTGGTCCTGTATCTCCGGGTGGCCCACCGCGCCGAAGAATACATGGTTGAACCCCCGCAGCGTGTCGAGGGCGTCCGCCGGCATCATCCGCCCGTTCTTGAAGTAGTAGTTGGACCCCCACGGAAACTCCGTGAACTTCCACCCGATCTTGAACTCCTTCCCAACGGCGTTCAGGACCTTCAGCCCCTCCTCGATCACATCCACCCCAATACCATCGCCACGAATAACCGCAATCTTGTACTCAGCCATGCAAACCCCTTAAGAATTTATCCGCAGATTACGCAGATTACGCAGATTTTGAAGACTTGGAGTGCGTAAGGGCGAATCGGCGGTGTTGTAATGACTTTGCGCCAAAGTTGATAAGAAGGCCGACGCCGTATCCGGTAGCCTTTAAGTAGTTGATGACCTGGGCCTCCTCGACTCCACCAAATTGCGATACGGCCTTTAGCTCGACTATCACAGAATCGTAGCAGATGAAGTCCGCGCGGTAGCCAGTGGATAAAAGACGGCCCTTGTATTCGATTGGGAGGTCTATTTCTCGTTTGAAGGGGATGCTCCGCTCGGCCAATTCCAGCTGAAACGCCTCCTGATAAACGGCTTCCAAGAACGCGGATCCCAATTGCCTATGGACTTCGAAAGCTGCACCAATGATCGCGAAAGTTCTTGGATCTTTCTCAATAATCTGCGTAATCTGCGGATTAATCTCGGTCCCGCGCGTCGTGCTCATAGCGGCCGGTAACGTCGCCCTTGGCGTTCACGCGGAGGCCGTAGGGGAACTTCACGGTGGTGGTGCACGCGTGGCCGGGGATGGCCAGGATGTAGTCGCCAACCTTGAGAGGAGCGCCGTTGAGCTTGATCACCCCGTGCTCCTCGGACTGCGATACCAGCTCAGCCTGGGGGTAGCCAGCCACCTTGAAGCGCAGGTTCGTGGGCTGGTCCGGCGAGGCCGCCTTGGAGCCGATGTCGCACGTCACGGTGTCCTTGCCCGCGTGCGCGTCCACCACCTGGCCCAGCACCAGCGCGGCGGGCTTGAACGGCAGCTCGGACATCGTCGCGTTCCGGTGGTCCCAGTAGACGAACGTCCCGGGCGATACGCGTATCTTCGGCTCGTCCATGTACAGGTGGAAGCCCCACGACCCCGCCGCGACGTTGTCCGTCACCGGGACGCCCGCCTTCTCGGCCGCGGCCCAGATATCGCGCATATAGCCGATGCCCTGCGCCACCAGCGCCTTGCGCTCCGCGATGTCCGGCTTGTACAGATTCTCGCCGTCGAAGACGTGCACGCCGATAGCCTTCAGCCCCTTCGTCTTGGCGGTCTGGATGTACAGGTCCGCCGCCTCCTTGCCCGGCTGCGCGCCGGTCCGGTGCATCCCGGTGTTCAGGTCCATGTACACGCCGATCGTGATCTTGTTCGCCAGCGCCAGCTCGGACAAGGTTTTGAGGTGCTCCGGCTTGCTGATGATCGTCTTGATCTCGATCTTCGGATACTTCTTGACGAGCGCGACGAACCTCGCCAGCTTCTTCGGGTGGATGGTAGGGTAGGCGACGATGATCTCCTTCACCCCGTTCGCCGCCAGCACCTCCGCCTCCTTCATCGTCGCGCACTTGTAAGCCGTCAGCCCGCCCGCCATCTGCAGCTTGAGGATGTCCGAAGACTTGTGCGTCTTGAAGTGCGGCACCACGCGGTCCGCGCTTCCGCACACCTTAACCACCTGCGCGATGTTGTGCTTGACGATGTCCACATAGATCAGGAACGCGGGAGTCTCGATCTCCTCCGGCCGGTTGATACGGTACCCAGCGATTTCCATTGTTGGCGTCCTTCGTGTGAAATTGCAGCCCTCACCTGTCCCGATTTCATCGGGACATCCTCTCCCAGGGGAGAGGAGAAATGGGATCGGGGCCGCCGGTTCCGGGGAGTTTAGCACAACAGGCCGGGAAGATTAAGCGCAGGGTTAGGGCAGAGTAGGGTAGGG
Organism: SAR202 cluster bacterium; assembly: GCA_016872355.1. Lineage (NCBI taxonomy): Bacteria > Bacillati > Chloroflexota > Dehalococcoidia > SAR202 cluster bacterium. The sequence continues at coordinate 13,804 of VGZY01000009.1, forward strand.
GACGGTGTGTTTTGTATCTCCCCCTCAGGGGGAGATGTCACGGCCCCGCGTGACAGAGAGGGTGACGGGCTTGGGGGCGGTAGAGGGATCAGGGGGGAAGAATCGCCCCCTCGCTCCCTCACGCCATCGCCCGCCGCGCAGCTGCATGGCCGCCCTCGCGCGCCGCGGCTGCGAACAGCAGGGCCGACGCCACGAACATCGCAGTGAACATTCCGTTGATCCCCAGTATCTGCTGCACCGGGGTTGGGTCGCCCAGCGTGACCCGGAAAATCTGCGACAGCGTGATGGCGTTGTCCACCGCGTTCTCGCCGCCCCACCACGCGGGGTCCATCTCAACGGAAACCAGCGCGATTACGCCGATTGTTGCCTGAACGAGAGCCGCCGCGAATAGCGTTATCGCCATCCCGGTGGGCCTGAACCGCGCGACCAGCGCACCAACGCCTCCCACGGCGAACACCGCCAGGTACATCGCGTTCGCGGCGTTGTCCTCGCCGCCGATTGCGCCAACCGCCGGGACGATGAAGAACAGGAGCAGCGCGCCGAGGAGCCCGATTCCAACGCCCGCGCGGTACGCAAGGCTATCTCTCATAAGACCGGATATCAACTGGAATGCGACGCCAACCAGGAACACTGCGACCCCGACGCCGATAAAGTCGCCCGGCCCCCAGTTGAAGTCTTCCATTAACAGCTCGCCCGCCAAGGGCAGCAGCAGGAAGACTGCCGACCCTATCGCCGCGCGCACAACGTACTTCAGCACGGTGCCGGACATACCTGCCTCTCTCCGGGCGCCCTGCTCAGAGCGCCACAACAGGTCGTCTACGGCTCCAATGAAGCACCGCATCACCAACCCTACCGCGGCTGCTGACTCCGAGCGCCCTCGCTCCAGGACGTACCGACGTTGCTCGTACAGATCCGACTCAATCTCCGTTGTGCGGCGCTTCCTCGTCAGGCCGTCCATGCCGACAAGGTACGTCGACACCCACGCGCGAACAATCCACTCGCACAGCCGGTAAGAACCGCTCATGCCGTGGCCCTCCCGGAGGATGTCCGCCCGGGTGACAGTTCGTCTCCTCCTCTCCCCGAGGGAGAGGCCTTTGCCGCTTTGGGCAAAGGGTGAGGGCTCCGGCTGTTCTGCTCTGTCCGCTGTCCCTCCACGGCGCGTTCTCCCGCGGCCGTGATGCGGTACAGCCGGCGTAGAGGCCGCCCGGACCGGGCTGCCTCTATGGCGTCCTCCCACCGACTTTCCAGCAGGCCGTAGGTCTCGAGTCGATTGAGCGCCCGGTACAGGGTGCCCTGGCCCGTCAGCAGCTTGAGCTCCGGCCCCTCCGCCATCTCTTTGGCTATCAGGAACCCGTGGAATTCAGGCAAACCGCGACCCGCCAGGCCCATGCCTGCCTCGAGTATGCTGAATTCGATTGGCCTCAACTGTCCAGGTTTGCGTCTCATAACGGCATTATACGCATATATATGCGTTTCAGTCAACGCCCCGTCGTCCTGAACCGGACGGCGTACTGTTCGCACGTGCCTCAACCCTTATCCTATTGTCATTTAGGCCCGGGCACGCCAAGAATGTATGGCATCGGTACACCGGGCGCAATCGCCTGGCGTTTGCTGCTGGAGGGACCATGTCTCTGGTGGGAATAATAGCCAATCCGGCTTCAGGGAAGGACATCCGCCGCCTTGTCGCCCAGGGCCGGTTCGTCCCGAACCAGGAGAAGATCAACACGTTGCGACGTATCCTGGCGGGACTGGCGGCGACCGGCATCCAGCGCGTCGTCATGATGCCGGACTCTGCGGGCCTGGGTTACGGCGCCATGGAGGGCGCGCCGGCGACCATCAGTCTCGAATTCCTCGAGATGGAGGTCATGGGAAACGAGTCCGATACTACCCACGCGGCGCGTATGATGGCCGATATGGACGTGCGTTGCCTGATCACCCTCGGCGGCGACGGGACAAACCGCGCGGCCGTAAAGGGCGCCGCCACAATCCCGATGGTGCCGATCTCCACCGGGACAAACAACGTCTTCCCGAGCACTATTGAAGGCACCGTAGCCGGAATGGCCGCCGGAGTTGTCGCGAAGGGCCTCGTGGACCTCGCCGGCGTGGCGCGGTCCGCGCCATTTCTCGAGGTATCGGTTGCCGGAAAGCCACGCGATATCGCCCTGGTGGACATCGCCGTCAGCCACGAGCGATTCGTCGGCGCGAGGGCGATTTGGGACATCGAAACCGTTCACGAGATATTCCTATCTCGCGCGGAGCCCGGCAGCATCGGCCTATCCGCAATCGGCGCCGCCGTGCATCCCTCGCCGGCAGACGAGCCCTCCGGCCTGCGCGTGCGATTCGGCCAGGGCGGCGGCACGGTGCTCGCTCCCCTAGCGCCGGGCGCCGTCAGCCCAATTCCCATCCGCGACTACCGGCCGCTCACGCTGGGGCAGGGCGTGCCCATCGACCTGGTGCCCTGCACGATCGCCCTGGACGGCGAGCGCTCCGTCACCCTCAGGCACGGCGACGAAGCGTCCGTTACTCTGACGGCCAACGGCCCACTTGTTGTTGACGTTCCCGAGGCGCTCCGTCGGGCCGCCGCTGCGGGCGTATGGAGGAGGAGTTGAAGGCGCCGCGTGTCGTCCTCATCCCGCCGAAAACCCCGCCCGCGCTTGTCCCCTGACCCCAGACCCTATACACTCTTACCACTTCACTTGAGGAGCTGGTCAGATGGTCATGGGTTTCAACCACTCCGGCATCGTCGTCAAAGACCTTCAGAAGATGATTGCCTTCTACACCGAGACACTAGGCATGAAGGTCGACCGCGAGGTGGACAGCGTCGCGCCGCCGGAAGGCGATCACACCGGCTTTCCGGGCGCGAAGCGCAAACTCGTCTTTGTAAGCTTCCCGGACGGCGACCACAGCATGGAGCTTGTCCACTACATCAACCCACCCAGTCCCGCAGGCGGGCTCGAAAAACACCAGGTGAACGCCTCGCATATCTGCTTCAACGTGAAGGACTTGCAGGCCTTCTACGACAAGACTTCGAAGGGCGTCATCAGGTATGTAACGCCCCCCAAGTTCCGCAACATCGCAGGCGGCGTTCGCGTCGGCATCGTCTACGGCTATGACCCGGAGGGCAACCTCATGGAGTTCATGGAGAGGACGAAGACCGCCTGAACGGCCCTTCGCCTTGACGCTATCTGCATATCCCATATAATGAGGATACCCGCCCGGTCCAACGGCGCCGTCCCCGGTGCAGCCGGGCAGGGTGATGCCTACCCAGGAGCCGTTAATGCCCAAGTTCGCCGCAAACCTGACGATGATGTTCAACGAGGTCCCGTTCCCGGAGCGCTTCCAGGCCGCCGCGAAGGCCGGATTCACAGGGGTGGAATACCTTTTTCCCTACGACTTCGATAAGGGCCTCCTCGCCGACCAGCTAGGCAAGAACAAGCTCAGGCAGGTGCTTCACAATCTGCCCGCAGGGAACTGGGGCGCGGGCGAGCGCGGCATCGCCTGCCATCCAAACCGCGTCGGAGAATTCCAGGACGGCGTCGGCAAGGCCATCGACTACGCGAAGGCGCTCAACTGCAAGATGCTGAACTGCCTGGCCGGCATCGCGCCGAAGGACGTGGACGCCGACAAGCAGCGCAAGACGATTGTGGACAACCTGAAGTTCGCCGCCGGCAAGCTGGAGAAGGAAGGCATCAAGCTCCTGATCGAGCCGATCAACACCCGCGACATCCCGGGCATGTATCTCAACAAGACGGCACAGGCAAAGTCGATTATCGCCGATGTGGGGTCGAAGAACCTCTTCCTGCAATACGACGTTTACCACATGCAGGTGATGGAGGGCGACCTGACGCCGACGATCAAGTCCAACCTCGATATCATCAAGCACATCCAGATTGCCGACACGCCCGGCCGCAACGAGCCCGGCACCGGCGAGATCAACTACCCCTTCCTGTTCGCGCAGATCGACAAGCTCGGTTACGATGGATGGATAGGGTGCGAGTACCGCCCGGCCAAGACCACGGCAGAGGGCCTCGGCTGGGCAAAAGGGTACCTGGGGAAGTAACGGCGAGCCGTTCAGGTAACCCTTCGGTAGGGGCGGGTCTGAGACCCGCCCTCCTTGTAAGGCGAAAGTGTGAGGTTCCCCATGGCCACCGTGAAGTCCATACCCGACATTACCTCTATCGAGCAGCGGCAGAAGCTGCTCGAAGAGATACAGGAACGCGTGCTCTGGCTGGCCATCAACATGGTGGACTACGCCAACAACGTGCGCCCTAACCCGGGCGGTGTGAAAGTCGGCGGCCACCAGGCGTCCAGCTCGTCCGTCGTCACTCTCATGACGCATCTCTACTTCGAGTTCATGAAGGCCGGGGACAAGATCTCGGTAAAGCCCCATGCCTCGCCGGTCTTTCACGCTATCCAGTACCTGTTGGGCAACCTCACTGAGGAGCACTTGAAGGGCCTCCGCGCCTTCCACGGCCTCCAGGCCTACCCCAGCCGCACCAAGGACCCGGACGGCGTGGACTTTTCCACCGGCTCCGTCGGCCTTGGCGCCGTGGCGCCGAACTTCGCATGGCTAACCGAGGAGTACGTCCGCCACCACCTGAACAAGGAGAGCGGCGTCGACCGCCGGTGGATCGCGCTCGTGGGCGACGCCGAGCTGGACGAGGGCAACGTCTGGGAGGCTATCGCCGATCCCGCCCTGTTCGATTCGAAGAATATCCTGTGGATCGTCGACCTGAACCGCCAGAGCCTGGACCGCATTATCCCCGGCATCCGTGTTCGGTGCTGGCGCGACATGTTCGCGGCGAACGGCTGGCGCGTGGTGGACGCAAAGTACGGCAAGAAGCTGCAGGCGGCATTCAACGAGCCCAACGGCGAGCTGCTGCGCACCGCCATAGACGAAATGTCCAACGAGTTCTACCAGCGCCTCCTTCGCGTTCAGCCGTCGACGCTGCGCGAGTGGCTTCCAAAGGCGAGCCGCTACCCGCGAGACATGGAGCGCCTTCTCGGACGGTGGAACGACCACGACCTGCAAGACATGTTCCGTAATCTCGGCGGACACGATTTCGGCATGCTGCGCGAGGCGTTCGACCAGATGGACCTTTCAAAGGGTCCGCACGTGCTGTTTGCGTACACCCTGAAGGGGTGGAAGCTGCCCACGGCCGGCGACCCCCAGAACCACTCGACCAACCTGAAGCCGTACCAGATGGAGAAGACACGCATCGCCCTGGGCATCCCCGAAGACCAGAAGATGGCGCGGCTCCCCGCGGACTCCCCGGCAGGCAAGCTGTGCATCGAGACGGCGGAGAAGCTGCAAATAACGAAGCGCCTCAAGCCCGTCACACCGGAGATGTCCATCCCGGCCGGCTTCGAGCAGGCCTACAAAGGCAAGATGTCCACCCAGCAGATCTTCGGCCTGGTGCTGACGGAGATATCGCGCCGGGTGCCGGAGCTCGCCCAGCGCCTGGTGACCATCAGCCCGGACGTCGCTTCCTCCACCAACCTCGGCGGGTGGATCAACAAGGCCGGCGTCTGGTCGCGCTTCCCGCACCAGGAGCTACCGCAGGACGAAGAGCTTCGCGCGCTGCAGTGGACAGAGTCGCCCACCGGCCAGCACATCGAGCTCGGCATCTCCGAGAATAACCTCTTTATGGCTCTCGGCCAGCTCGGCACCTCGTTCGAGATGAACGGCGAGATGCTATTCCCGCTTGGCACGCTGTACGACCCGTTCGTCCGGCGCGGCCTGGACGCCTTCTACTATGCCGCTTACTCTGGCGGCAAATTTATCGTCGTCGCCACGCCCTCAGGCATCACCCTCGGCCCGGAGGGCGGCGCGCACCAGTCTGAGATCACGCCGTCCATAGGAGTCGAGATGCCGGAGATGGACTTCTACGAGCCCGCCTTCGGCCATGAGCTGGAGTGGATCATGCTCTCCGCTATGGAGCAGATCCGCCGTCGCGAGCACTCTACGTATCTGCGCCTGACGAGCAAGCGCATTGACCAGGACATCTTCAAGATGCCCTCGACACCGGAGGCCGTGGAGACGCTGCGCAAGCAGGTGATCCGCGGCGCGTACAAGCTCATCGACCGTAGCGCCGAGCCTGGCTACGGCAAGGGCTACAACATCGTTAACATCATGGCGGTCGGCGCTATGGCGCCGGAGGCCGTCGCCGCAAGCAACCGCCTGCTGGACGAGGGTGTTTTCGCTAACGTGTTCAACGTTACGGGTCCCGGTCCCCTCTACCGCGAGTTCCAGGACTCCGTGCGGGCAGCGATCAAGGAGGGCAGGGGCTCCCGGCCATTCCTGGCGGACGTGATCGGCGTGGGTGAGCGCACCGCCCCCATCGTTACGGTTTGCGACGGCCACCCGCACCAGCTGGCGTGGCTCGGCGCCGCGCTCAAGACGGAGACCTACCCCCTGGGCGTCACGAAGTTCGGCCAGTCCGGCAACCCGTGGGACCTCTACCGCGAGTACGGCATCGATGCCGACAGCATCATGGCCGCGAGCTTCAGCGCGCTGGGGATGTAGGTGTTAGGTGTTAGAATAGGCCGTCCAAAGCATCATAGGAGTGTGATGTAACCTATGCTATTCCGGCTCAAGCACCTTATTGCAGCAGCGGCCATTGCCATCGTTCCGGTGGTACTTGCATGTAGCGGCGACTCTGCTTCGACCTCGACATCGACTGCCAACCCAACGGCCACATCGCGGCCGGCCGCCGCCCAGCCGACGCCGAAGTCGATGAGCTGGGACAAAGAGCCGCCGATGACAATCGACCCGAACAAGCGCTACACCGCCACCGTCCAATTGGCGAAGTCGGACAACGCGAAGTTCGTCATCGAGCTCTATGCCAAGGAGGCCCCCCACACCGTCAACAGCTTCGTCTTCCTTGCCCGGCAGGGGTACTACAACGGCGTGACATTCCATCGCGTCCTCGCCAACTTCATGGCCCAGACCGGCGACCCCACCGGCACGGGATCGGGCGGGCCGGGTTACACATTCCAGAATGAGTTCTCGCCCATCCGCCGCCACGAAGGCCCCGGCATCATCTCCATGGCCAACGCCGGCCTGCGGAACGGCCAGGCGACCAACGGCAGCCAGTTCTTCATCACCTTCACAGACACGGGCTACCTGGACGGCCTCAACCCGGACGGCAGCGCCAAGGACTGCGGGGCATCGCGGGTCTCCTGCCACACGGTCTTCGGCAAGGTAATTGAAGGGATGGACGTGGTCAACGCTATCACGCTCCGCGACCCCGCAACCGCCCGCACTCCCGGCGACGCGATCCGGTCGATCACCATCAAGGAAGAGTAAGAGCGAGAAGCTCTAAGGGATAAACGCATCAGGGGCGTCCGTTTCACGGACGCCCCTTCGTTTTCTGTAGCCCTCGCGATTTATCGCGACTGGGTCGCCCACAGGCGAACAGGGAGATCAATACGGTCGCGATGAATCGCGCGGGCCACGGCACATCTCGCTGACACTACTGCAATGCCCTCAGCTTCTTCTGGGTCAGCATGATCGCGACTGACATCGCCAGCACGATGCCCGCGATGATCCCGATAGCCAGCCTGTCGCCCAGCAGGTCTATCGCAAGGCTCATCGGCAGCATGCCAAGAGGCATCAACCCCCAGTTTAGCATCCACACGCTGACAACCCTCCCCCGGAACTGTTCGTCGGAATTCTCCATGACAAGCGCCAGGTTTATCGCCTTGTGACCGGCGTCGCTGAGGCCGAGCGCGAGCATGATCACCGCAGCCACGTAATAGATGGGAATCAGCGCTATTAGCAGCATTGAGATGCCTGCGGCGAAGCCTCCCATGATGAGGAGGAGCCCCCGGTTCTTCCGGCCAATGGCAGCAACGCCGATTGAACCGGCAAGGGAGCCGAGGCCCAGTATGCTGAGCAACAGGCCAAGTGAGCCCGATTCGCGGTGGTAAACGTCCACTACGAACACAGGCAGCAAGAACCGGAACGGCATGATTAGCATCACCGTGCTCAGGCCAACTCCAAGAAGCACTAGAACAATCGGCGTGCGGCGAATATACGACATCCCTGCCTTGATGTCCGCCATCATCGCGTTCTTTGGCTTGAGCCGGGCAGCGGTCGCGGGGATGGATGCCGTCAACACCATCGCAATCAGCATTGTCAGGCCGATGAGCATGAAGACGTGGCCCGGTCCGATAACCGCGTACAGAACGCCTGCCATCGCCGGCGCCGCGAATGTCATCGCGCTCATCGCCGCGGCGGTCATCGCCACCGCGTTCCCGAGCCGGTCCTTCCCAACGAGCTCGGGGATAATCGACTGCCGGGCGGGTGCGACGAATGAGAACATCGCCCCTTGCAGCGCCGAGGCGATGAGGATGTGCCACCACTGCACGGTCCCGGTGTAGACCAGGACGGCCACCGCGACGGCGATCACCATGATCGCGCCCTGTCCGGCCTGGATAAGCCGCTTGCGGTCCAGCCTGTCAGCGAGTGCGCCGCCGAAGAGGGAGAGGAAGAGCATGGGCAGGGCGGAAGCGGCGTTGACCACGCCAAGCAGGAATGCCGAGTCCGTCATATCGTAGACCAGGTAACTGCGGACCAACTGCTGCGACTGCACACCCGCCATCATGAAAAGAGTGCCCAGCCACAGGCGCTGAAAGCTCTTCTCTCCCAGGGAAACAAAGGTCTGCCGCCAGGGAAGCGAGCTGGTGTGCCTTGGAGGAGCTGTCCGCCTCGGGGCTGCTTGGCCGCTGGACCGCACGGACGGCTGGGGTGCGGAGTGGGGACCGGTCGCTGAGGGCAGGCTGCTAGGGGACGGTTCCGGGTTCGTTCCAGGTTCTGGAGGCATTTTTGTAGAGCCGGCAAATAAAAGGGGTCCGGGCTATGAGCGCGCTCATCCCGAAGGCAGGCGCTCATAGGTGTTTCAACCCGGACCCGGTTCGAACTGTGCTGTCCTTGATGATACCACACGGGTGCCGGTGATGATAGCATTGTAGTGGCTTCGGACAAACACTTCCCCGGACGGGGAAAGGCTTGCAGAGAGGACCTCGTGGGAAACACTTTCGGACGCGCCTTCAGAATAACCACATGGGGAGAGTCGCACGGCGACGCCGTCGGCGTCGTCGTGGACGGCTGCCCCCCGCGCGTGCCTCTGAGCGTCGAGGACATCCAGCCGGACATGGACCGCCGAAGGCCCGGCCAGAGCCGCATCGTCACGCAGCGCAAGGAGGAGGACCGGATCGAGATCCTCTCCGGGGTTTTCGACGGCATGACTCTAGGCACGCCCATCATGCTCGGCGTCTGGAACACCGACCAGCGGTCGAAGGACTACGACCACATGCGCACGAAGTTCCGGCCGTCTCACGCCGACTTCACCTACCAGGCAAAGTACGGCGTTCGCAACTGGAAGGGCGGCGGCCGCTCCAGCGCCCGCGAGACCATCGGGCGCGTGGCCGCCGGCGCCATCGCAAAGAAGATCCTCAAGGCCGAGTACGGCGTTGAAATCGTCGGCTACGTGAAGCAGGTCTGGCAAATCAAGGCCGATATCGACCCGGACAAGGTTACCCTGGACCAGGTGGAGGCGAACATCGTGCGCTGCCCGGACGCCGGTGTCGCCGAGCGCATGATTGAGCGCATTGAAGAGGCGCGCAAGGATGGCGATTCTCTCGGCGGGGTAGTGGAGTGCGTCGCGCGGGGCGTGCCGGCGGGACTCGGCGAGCCTGTCTTCGACAAGCTGGAGGCAGACCTGGCCAAGGGGATGCTCTCGCTCCCGGCGTGCAAGGGCTTCGAGTCGGGGTCCGGCTTCGGAGGAACGCTCCTGACCGGCTCAGAGCATAACGACCCGTTCTATAACGATTCCGGCCGCATTCGCACGCGCACAAACAACTCCGGCGGCATTCAAGGCGGCATCACCAACGGCGAGAATATAATCATCCGCGCCGCCTTCAAGCCGACGGCAACGATCATGCGCACGCAGGAGACCGTGGACGAGACCGGCGCGCCGGCGGAGATCGCTGGGCGCGGCCGCCACGACCCATGCGTACTGCCGCGCGCGGTGGTGATGGTGGAGGCGATGATGGCGCTGGTGCTGGTGGACCACGCCCTCAGGCAGCGAGGCCAGGTGGGAGGCTGGGACCCGGGGAGGCGATTGCCGGGGTAGCGGCGAGGAATTCTGACTGAATGCCCGAGGCGGTCCACTAGCCCTGCACGGCGTAATCGAGCGCGCGCGGGTTCTCCATTCGCTTCGACGCATCTAATATCTCAATGCCAACAACATTTCCGTCCTTGTCATAGTCGATTATGACGCCAGGCCGGTCCTCGTCGCTCTCATCAACGGGCGCGTTGCTAAGCAAGATTCTAAGCACGTCCACTTGCTGGTCGTAGGTGACTTTCAATGGTCCCTCCGGTACTTGCCTACCTGGCTAGTCTTGTACGCGGTAATGACCATGGGCGGGCTAACGTCACTGGCTACCACCACTCTGATCAAGTACATTTTACCGCCAAGCGGTGCGAACTTCGACTGGTAGACTTTTCTGCCGTCGTATGAGGCAACTATTTGTCCCGGTTCCCTTAGCACCTCATCCAGGATATTCCTGGATATGCCCCTTCGAGCCATTTCTTCCTTGGCATGCTCCGAAACCACAATGTCCATACACTCTATACCACCGGCGACTCGCCGCCGTCGATATTGATCGCGGTGCCTGTCAGGTAGCTTGCGCGCTCGGATGCGAGGAAGGCTATGACGTCGCCGGCCTCGCCCGCTTCTCCAACCCGTCCCAGCGGGACGCCGTCTACCCGGGCCATGCTGCGATAGAAGTCTTCCAACCCCAGCGAGGGCTCGTCGCGCCTCCGCTCCTGCCACGCCCGCTCGTGCTGGCCGCTCTTTACCAGGCCTATGCACACCGTGTTGACCAGTATGTTGTCCTTCGCAAGCTCGCGGGACATAGCCTTTGTCAGCGCTATGCCGGCTGCCCGGCTGACCGACGTCGGAACTGACCCCGCGCCCGGCGTTCGGCCGCCGATGCTGGTGACGTTGACTATCCGGCCCCACCTGTCGCGACGCATCAACGGTATGGCCCTTCGTGAACAGCGGATGGCCGCAAAGAGCTTCAGGTCGAGGTCGGCCTGCCACTCTGCGTCCGATTTCGACTCGAGCGGGCCTGCGTTGGACACACCGGCGTTATTGACGAGAATATCGACCCGCTTGAACTGGTCGATTACTCTGTCGAAAAGGCGGTCGATGTCTTCAGTCCTGGTCACGTCCGCCTGAACGGCGAGGACCTGTCCTCCGGCGGCGCGAATCTCAGAGGCTGCCCGCGCAAGGGCATCTTCCCTGCGGCCGCATATCACAACCGTTGCACCTTCGGCGGCCAGGCTGAGGCCGGCGGCCTTGCCGATTCCCTCGCTACCGCCGGTGACAACGGCTACTCTTCCTTTCAGGCCCAGTTCCATTACTTGCCCTCCGCGGCATACGCCTCGTCCAGGAGATCGGTCACGTAGCAAACGCGCACGCCCAGGCCACTCCGGTCCGCCCCGAGCTTTAGCTGCATCACGCAGCCCGGGTTGGCGGTGGCCACAACGTCGGCCCCGGTCTTGCTGACCGCCTCCATCCTGGAGTCCAGCACGCGCATAGACATCTCGTGCTCAGTCACGGTGTACGTCCCTCCGGCGCCGCAGCACACGCTGCTGCCGAGCTCAACCAGCTCCAGGCCGGGTATCGCCCTGAGCAGCGCCCTCGGCGCCGCGGTGACCCTCTGCGGGTTCGCGAGGTGACACGAGTCCTGGTACGTCACCTTTCGCTCAATGCGACCGGTCGGAGGGATGAGCGGGAGGGCGGCGAGAAACTCGTGGATGTCTTTCACAAGATCATAGAAGGCCCGGGCCTTCTCCGCGTAACCGGAGTCATCGGCAAGCAGGTGGCCGTACTCCTTCATCCTGGAGCCGCAGCCCGCGGACGCGACCACGACCGCGTCCACACCGGCAGAGAGAAAGGCGTCGATGTTCCTTCGGGCCATGTCGCGGGCCTGCTCCAGGTCCCCTGTGTGCGAGTGAATAGCCCCGCAACAGCCCTGGCCGCGGGTGACCTGGACCTCACAGCCGTTCCGCGTCAGCACCCGGATAGCGGCATTCATCTGCGGGCCGTGCACCAGCGGCATAACGCAGCCGGCCAAAACTGCGATGCGCGCCCGAAGCGGGCCTATGGCTGGAATAACCTGTCCCTTCGCCTCCAGCCGCTCGGCCGGGACCTCCGGCGCCGTGCCCTCAAGCGCCGCCAGGCCGGGCGCGATGGCAGAGAGGACCTTCGTCCTGCGTACGAGTGATTGGGCGCCGGTGCGCTGGTACATGCGCAGCCCGACGACGGCGAGCCCAAGCCGGGACTGTTTCGGCACAACCTGCTTCAGAACAATGTAGGTTGCGGCTTTCTCGAGGAGGCCCCGCTTGCGGTGCTTTTCTACCTGGGCCATCGTGGCCTCGATCAGGGTGCCGTATGGGACGCCGGAAGGACACGCGACCTCGCAGGCGCGGCACTGGATGCAAAGGTCCCAGTGCCTGACCGTTTCCGCCGTAATGCCTATACGCCGCTCGTTGACGGCCTTCATGAGGGCGATCCGGCCTCTCGGCGACTCAGTCTCAAGGCCGGTCTCGAGATAAGTGGGGCACGCCTGAAGGCAGAACCCGCAGTGCACGCACTTGTATAGCTCGGACTCCTTCGGGGCGTCCGGGCCGGAAAAGAATGGCCCGTTCGACCGGTCGGCGGCGGTTGGCTCAGAAGGCATCAAATTCCTCCGGCGAACCGGCCGAGGTTCAGCGAGCCGTTCGGATCGAACTGAGATTTCAGCCTTCGCATCGTCTCTATGGAGCTACCTACCTCTCCCCAAACGTCGAAAGACGCTTTCATCGAGGACGAGCACCGCTCAATCACCGCCGAGCCGCCCATGGCTGCTGCGGCGGCCCTGACCTGACTGGCTTTCCCGAAAGCCTGTACGTCGTCCATCGGGCCGCGCCAGAGTATTTGCACAGTGCCGTGCGCCGGGTGCGCCACCATCTCCGGCGCCACCGTTCCATCTGCGACGCTATGGATAAGCGCCGCGACATTGGAGGGGGTGACGCTGGCCCGCATCGCCAACGCAGGGGTGTCGCCGTCCCATCCGAAGTCAGACAGGCCCCGCCACAGTCCCGCCGCCGACTCACCTTCCATGGTCTCCAGCCCGGTGGCGCCTGCCGCCATCGCGTGGCGCGCGCACTCGTCCACCTGCCTCGCCAGCGCCGCGGGCCTCCCCCCCATCCGGACCGCCAGCCTTGTGCACGAGGGGCCGAAGCAAGTGATTGCCAGCGGCATCACCGCGCTCCTGAATACGGCGAGCCCCGCGCTGACGGCGTCATCGGCAGACGGGAAATCGACAATGAGCGTCGCCTCACGCACCGGCAAGGGCGTCAGCTTGAACGACACTTCTGCGATCACCCCGATGGTGCCGAGGCCGCCTATGTGCAGGCGGGACATGTCATACCCGCTGACGTTCTTGACCACCTGCCCGCCGCTCTTCGTGACCGTCCCATCCGCCTGCACGACCTTCATGCCGATAACGAGGTCGCGAGGGTGCAGGTACTGCCACTTGAGCGGGCCGGCCGTCCCAACGGCAAGTGTGCCGCCGACAGTAGCCAGCGTGGGCAGCGGCGGGTCGATAGCCACCATCTGGCCCTGGGCGGACAGCCTCTGCTGGAGCGCGGCGAAGGTGACACCCGCCTCAACAGTGGCTGTCAGGTCCGCGTGGTTGTGCGCGATCACCCTGTTCAGCCCGGTCATGTCCACCGCAACGTCGTACGCCCTGGGAGCATTTCCTATTGATAGCCGCGTCCGCCCGCCCGTGGGAGAAACGGCCAGCCCGTGTCGCTGCGCGGAGCCGAGCACCGCCGCAAGCTGATCGACGGTTGAAGGCCGTGTCACAACCGCCGGAGCCATTCGGTCAATCTCGTAAGGGGCGACTTCGTGACCGGCAGTAATCCCCCTCGCTTCCAGGTCGCTCTCGAATGTGGTAATTTCCCTTGTGGTCCGAACGCTCACTTGTACGCACCCGGCCCGGCCCGGCCCACTCCCGCCGCCTGCTCCAGGCGCGCGTGGCCGCCTCCCTTCGGAAAGACCTTGCCCGGGTTGAGCATGTCGTCGGTCACGAACGCGGGCTTGAGCATTGCCATTGCGGCCATATCTGCCTGTGAAAACATGAGCGGCATGTACTCCTGCTTCTCAAGGCCAATTCCGTGCTCACCGGACAGCACGCCGCCGTACTCTACGCAAATCTTGAGAATTTCCCCACCGGCGTAGAGGGCGCGGCGAAGCTCGTCAGGGTCCCTCTCATCGAAAAGCACCGAGGGGTGAAGATTCCCGTCGCCGGCGTGCAGCAGGTTAACTATCGGCAGGCGCACCTCGGCCGATACCTCGGCTATCCGTGTGAGGACCTCGACCAGCCGGGTGCGGGGAATTGTGCCGTCTACAAGGTAGTAGTTGGGCGCCAGTCTGCCGAGCGCTCCCAGAACGCCTTTGCGACCGGCCCACAGGCGGTCCCTCTGCGCCTGGTCGGTCGCAGCCCTTATCTCCATCGGGCCATACCTGCGGCAAATGCGCTCGATCTCTTCCGCCTCCTCTTCGACTGCTTCGCTAAGCCCGTCCACCTCCACCAGCAGCACAGCGCCCGCATCGGCAGGGTATCCGGCGTTCACGGCCGGCTCCACCGCCTTGATGCAAAGGTGGTCCATCATCTCGATCGCGGCCGGCACAATTCCCGCGCCGATGATGCCGGAAACCGCCTGGCTCGCTTGCTCGATCTCCCTGAACACCGCCAGGAGTGTCTTGACCGCCTCCGGCTTCCTGAGCAGGCGCACGGCAACCTTTGTAACTACGGCCAGCGTCCCTTCCGAACCCACTACGACACCGCGAAGGTCGTACCCGGGCTTCTCGCGAGTCTTGCCACCCAACCACAGCACAGACCCATCCGCGAGCACCACCTCCGTGCCGAGGATGTGGTTGGTTGTCACGCCGTACGCGAGGCAGTGAGGGCCGCCGGAGTTTTCTGCGACGTTGCCGCCGATGGTGCACGCCTTCTGACTGGATGGGTCCGGAGCGTAATAAAGGCCGTACTTTCCGGCTGCGTATGAAAGGTCCATGTTGACGACGCCCGGCTCAACAACTGCAACCATGTTCTCCGGGTCGATCTCAATGATCGCCTTCATCCGGGTCATGGCGAGCACAATCCCGCCGCGTTCCGCGACTGCGCCGCCACTGAGGCCGGTGCCAGCGCCGCGCGCGACGACAGGGACGCCGTGCTTTCGGGCGGTCTTCATCACAGCCGAGACCTGGTCGGTGTTCCCGGGAAGCACAACCGCGCGCGGCAGCGCACGGTCCACCGACCCGTCGTACTCGAAGACGATGACGTCTTCAGGGCGGTACAGGGCATACCGCTCTCCGACTACCGACGTCAGCTCGGTTACCAGCGCGTCCGGCTTGGCCATATCGGCCCCCTTACAAAGTAGCACCATAATATGAGATTGGCGCATAGCAGTACAGGGTTAGGCCGGCAGGGAGTTGTTTCTTTCCATAACCGGATATAAGCTTGTAGGAAACAACACTGGAGAAAAGATAGTGCGCGTTCTCATTACCGGCGGCGCCGGCTTTGTAGGCTCTCATATTGTCGACAGGCTGCTTGCCAGGAAGGACCAGGTGCTGGTCCTGGACAACCTCTCGAGCGGCAAGAAGTCCAACGTACCCTCGGGCGCTGACCTCGTTCAAATGGATATCACGGACCCGAAAGTGTACGACGCAATCGCGGCATTCAAGCCGGACCTGGTAACGCACTGCGCCGCCCAGGCTTCGGTGGTCGTGTCAATGGAGGACCCCATCCACGATGCGACGACGAACATTCTGGGCAGCATCAACATGCTGAACGCCTCCGTGAAGGCGGGCGTGCCGCAGTTCCTCTACATCAACACAGGCGGCGCGCTGTACGGCGACCCGGAGCGCAACCCGTGCCGCGAAGAAGACGCCATCCGCCCCATAAGCCCTTACGGACTGAGCAAGTGGACATTTGAGCAATACCTGCGCGTTCTTGCGCCGGAAACGATCACGGTGAAGGTCCTGCGGCTGGCGAACGTCTTCGGCCCGCGGCAGGACCCGAAGGGCGAGGCAGGCGTCATCGGCATATTTGGCCTCAGGATGCTCAAGGGCCAGCCCGTCACTATCTACGGCGACGGCGAGCAGACGCGCGACTTCATCTTCGTAACCGACGTCGCCCGGGCGCACGAGAAGGCCCAGCTTCACAATGGGCCGGTTACCGTCAACGTCAGCACAAACAAGGCCACATCCGTGAATGAGGTAACGAAGCTCCTGACGGCGGAGGCGGGCTACAAGCTAAAGCCCGGTTATGCCCCTGCGCGCCGCGGGGAGGTCAAGCGCATCGTGCTCGACAACACCCGTGCGAGGAAGCAGCTCGGCTGGGCGCCCGAAGTCTCGCTGAAGGACGGCCTGCGCCAGACTGTCGCCTGGCTCAAGTCCCAGGCATAATCGCTTCCGGCAGCGAGGCCGGACCGTGACCGAACTCCCGGGCGGCAGGTGTTCACCTGCCGCCCGTCCCATCTCCCTCTCTGCAATTGACCGCAGCCAAGGCCGTCAACTAGAATCGACTCACTTCAACCGAGTTGAGAAAATGGCAAAGTCACCCATTGAAAACGTCCTGCTGAACACCATCCGCGTCTTGCTCGTTATGGCGCTGCTTTCCCCACTGATAGTGATGACCGAGCCCTTCCCCAGCACCTTCTTCCCGTTCATTGTCGGCAAGGCCCTTTACTACCGGGCCCTGATCGAGATTGCCGTCGGAATCTGGTTAGTCCTGGTGTTACGGGACAGAACGTATATGCCTCCGAAGTCGTGGCTATTGCCGATTCTGGGCGGGTACGTGTTTATTGCGTTGCTGGCGTCTCTCCTCGGCGTGAGCATGCAGCGGAGCCTGTGGTCTACGTACGAGCGAATGCAAGGGTGGGTGGACCTGGCGCATTGGTACCTGTACGTAGTTGTTGCCGCTTCGGTGTTCCGGACCTGGCTGCCGTGGCGGATTGCTCTCAACTTCAACCTCGGTGTCAGCATAGTCATGGGGCTGCTGGGGCTGACGCAGTACTTCGACTTCGGCATATTGCCGTTCCTGAGGACCACGCAACGCCTGGAGATATCGCTTGGCAACCCGACGTATGTCGGCGGATACATGGCGGTGAATGTCCTTATTGCGCTTGGTTTTCTGGCGAGCTCGTTCTTCAAGGATAGGGTCGTCCAGGAGCCTGAGGCGACGACCGCCGGCCGCAGGAAGCGGGCTTCCGGGCCTGCCCGCAAGAAACCGGAGAGCGCTCCTCTCTTGAACGAGAACGTCATGCGCGCCTTCTGGATTTCCGCGCTGTTGATGGACCTCCTCATGCTCTACCTGAGCGGCACGCGCGGCGCATTCCTTGGGCTGGTTGCCGGACTGCTTTTCTTCATTGCAGGATATGCAGCGCTGGGCAGGGTCCGCGGTCTGAAGCTCGCGGCCTACGGCGCCCTAGGCTTCGTTGGAGCGCTCGCCCTTCTCCTGGTCGTAATCCGTGTCTCCGCCGGGTCCGGCGGGATAGACGGCACAACCGGCGTGCTCGAAAGGGTGGCTACGACTGGCCTGAACGACGAGAGCATGCAGGGCCGCATTCGTTCCGCCAAAGTTGGACTGCAGGGGTTTGCGGAGCGGCCGATACTCGGTTGGGGACCGGAGAACTTCACGATCGCCTACGACAGGCTGGTGCCCCTTGAGGTGGTGGCCGCCGCCACAGTCACTTTTGACCAGGCGCACAACAAGCTGATCGAGGAGTTGACCACGAAGGGCATTCTCGGCTTACTTGGGTACATGGCCTTCTGGGGGTACCTGGTCTTCATTGTAGTGAGGCGCACCAGGTCGCTTGAGAGCGGGGCGCAGGCTCTCGTGCTCTTTGCCGGAGCGGCACTGGTTGCCTACTTCGTTCAGAACCTCTTCCTGTTTGACAACGTCGGCACGGTCGCCCAGTTCTACCTGCTCGTGGCTTTTGTGGCTTTTGTGGACGGACTGTTCGCGCCACGGGAGGAGCCAGAGGGCGCCGCTGCGCCGGTGAGAAAGGGCGCCGCCGCAGATATACCTTTGCGCGGCCTCAAATTCCTTCAGACCGATGGCGGCCTGATGACGGGCGCCGGCATCATGGCGGTGCTCATTTTCGTCGCGTTCACTTTCTACACTCTGCGGCCCCTGGTTGCCTCCCAGACGGTGATCAAGCCGCTCGGCAGCTCGCGCCCATGGCCGGAGCGGCTTGCGCTGTTTGAGGAGTCGATCCACACGTTCCCAGAGCTTGGAAACTACCCGCGCCGGGTTATGCTTGAGCGGATGAGGGTGGAATGGGAGTCGATGTCTCAGACGGACGCGAGAGCAGCGCTGGACCTTGCTGAGAAGGAGGGCCGCCTGGGTATTGAAGCCGAACCGCAGGAGTGGCGGCTGCACAACTCGCTGGCGGGGCTCTATCAGGTAGCTTCGCTTTTCGATCCGACGGTCATCCCCAAATCCAGGGTCCTAGTGGAAGAGGCTGCTGCGCTTGCGCCGACGAGGATAGAGGTGCAGCTGCTGCTGATCGGCCAGTTCGTAGTAGAGGGCAACTTCGCGAGCGCGCGCGACATAATCGACAAGTACGTGGCGGAAACGCCTGCTGCGGAGCGCCATTTCAGGGGCATCCGGGAGCAAATAGACGAAATCGAGGCCGAGAGTGCGAAGACGCCCGCACCGGGATAATAGCGCGAAAAGAGAGGCGGTCCGTACGATCCGCCTCTCTTCGTCTGGTTAAACGACGGCTTTCGCCAGTGCTTCCTTGCGCTTGAGGAGCTTCTCGCCTATCGCCCCCAGCTCCTCCTCTGAGATGGACTCTTCGAACTCGGGGAACATCTCACCCTCTTCCTCTTCGATGTGGTGCTCCACGTTCTCCATGAGGACCGTGAACTTGGCGACGTAGTTCTCGTCGTCCGACTTCATGTTCTGCAGCTCGCCCATGAGCACATCAACAACGTGGTGCTCCTCATTCGCCTCTTTCACGAGCTCCTTGCCCTCTTTGCCTGTTGCCCTGGCGACTGCGGGATAGAAGATCTCTTCTTCGATCTGGGAGTGGACCATGAGCTCCCTGAACGCCTTCTCTGCAATACTCGCCCTGGTCTTGTACGCTGCATCGCCCGAGTTGCGGAAGTCTTTGAAAAGCCCCTTAACGGCCTTATGATCGGCCTTATGCAGTTCCAGTGCGTTCATTGGCGCCTCCTCCTCCAGTGTTACTACAACCGCCGCTGAGTGAAACGCCGTCTAAGTCGAGAGTAACGGTGGCTGCGAGCTCACGGCAATAAGCCGTCCGGACATCAAGATCTGGTCTTAAATAACTATCAGCCTCGCCGCTAAACGCACCGCCGCTGCCGTTCGGAGGGCGATTGCCTTCGGGGAAGGCGGTGGTCATAAGCCGGATGGACTAGACGATGCCGTTTTCCAGCTACACATTCGACCGTTGACACCCGTTTGGGGCGCGGCTATCCTTCCGTTAAGATGCTAACGCCTGTGCGCCAACGGGCGCGGGAGGGATTTATGAAGCTGTACCCTGTAATTCTCGCCGGTGGCTCGGGCACACGCCTGTGGCCCCTCTCCCGAGACCATTACCCGAAGCAGTTCCTTTCCCTAATGGGGGAGCGCAGCATGCTGCAGGAGACCGTCTGCCGCTTGGACGGCATGGAAAACGTCGCTCCCCCGATCATCGTATGCAACGAGGTCCACCAGTTTCTCCTTGCGGGGCAGCTCCGGGAAATCGATCGCAAGGGGCTGGCGTCGATAATCGAACCCTCCGGGCGCAATACCGCGCCCGCGCTTACCCTGGCCGCCCTGAAGCTGGCCGAAATCGTCAAGGACAAGGAAGAGGACCCGATTATCCTCGTGATGTCCGCGGACCATGTGATTACGGACCAACGCGTTTTTCATAACGTTGTCCGCGAAGGCGCAGCACACGCCGCCGCCGGCCGCCTCGTGACGTTTGGCGTGGTCCCGGACGCTGCGGTCACAGGCTACGGGTACATCCAGAAAGGCGCCGCCGCCGGCGCCCCTGCGACGAAGGCTGCTACTGCCGCCGGCGCCTCGTCATTAACTGCGAGGGAGCTGGCCGCATTTGTCGAGAAGCCGAACCTGGCGACAGCCGAGAAGTACGTCGCCTCTGGAGACTACCTGTGGAACAGCGGCATCTTCATGATGCGCGCTTCAGTGTGGCTTGCAGAGCTCAAAAAATACCGGCCCGACATTTCTGACGCGTGCGTAGCCGCCTATTCAGCCGGCAAGACCGACGGCGATTTCTTCCGACCGGGCAGGGAGCAATTCACCGAATGCCCCAGCGACTCAATCGACTACGCCGTAATGGAGAAAGCCGCAGCCGCCATCTACAGTCGTAACGGCAACGGCGCCTCTGGGGAGTCTCACGGGGCAACCGGGTGCGTAGTGGTGCCGATGGACGCCGGGTGGTCAGACATCGGCGCGTGGTCTGCACTTTGGGAAGAGCGGGGGCACGACGAGAACGGCAACGTCGTCCAGGGCGACGTTTATGCCCATTCTACGAAGAACTCTCTCCTGCTCTCACAGCACCGGCTGCTGGCAACAGTGGGCCTGGAGGATGTGGTGATCGTGGAGACCG
Organism: SAR202 cluster bacterium; assembly: GCA_016872355.1. NCBI lineage: Bacteria > Bacillati > Chloroflexota > Dehalococcoidia > SAR202 cluster bacterium. The sequence goes on from VGZY01000009.1 coordinate 34,514, forward strand.
GGGACGCCGTGCTGGTAGCGAAGAAGGACCGGGCCCAGGAAGTCAAGGAAATTGTCCAGAGACTCAAGAAGGACAGGCGTCCGGAATACGTGGTACACCGAAAGGTCCACCGCCCATGGGGGACGTACGAGGTCCTGGACAAGGGACCCGGGTTCCAGGTCAAACGCCTTACGATCAACGTGGGGGCCGCCATTTCGCTCCAGATGCACTATCACAGGTCTGAGCACTGGATCGTTGTGACGGGCACCGCGAAGGTGACGCGCGGCGACGAGGTATTCCTGTTGACGGAGGACCAGTCCGCGTATGCTTCCAAGGGGATGAAACACCGGCTGGAGAACCCCGGCAAGGTGCCCCTGGAGCTGATCGAGGTGGGCTCGGGTGCGTACCTTGGCGAGGACGACATCGTAAGGTTTGAGGACAACTACAACAGGAAGTGAGCAGTGAGCCCCGATGCAATCGGGGTTCAGAGCCACAGTGAGCAGTGAGCAAAGGATACAGTGGGGCGCACTCGGTGCGCCACTACGGCGGGACCGGCTAACTGCTCACTGCCGACTGCCGTCAGTGCTCCTTGTCCTTGCGGAAACCGGAGGCGCGGGCCTCGGCCTCCGTACAGAACCACGCGTCGCCGTCGGCAGCGGAGACAATTATCGTCTCGTAGAAGAACCCGCCGGGTACGTGAAAGATGCGCTGGCCCGTCCTGCCGTCCACGTTGCCTTTGATGACCGCGTCGGTTGTGCCTGAGTAGTCGCAGATGCCGCCGATTCCATCCATGCCCCCGAAGTTCGGCAGCGTGCCGCCTTCGAAAGGCTGGCCGGATACGGGCGTGGGCGTGTAGGGGATTGAGACAAAGTCGTGCGAGGCCTGCTGCCATAGGCCGCGCAACTGGTTACGGGCTTCCTCTTCAGCGGCCAGGAACTGCTGGAGATATTTGAAGCTCCCTTCATCAGATGTAACCCGGGCGTAGCCGCTGACGAGCATCTCCCGATTAACCATGTCCCCGTTTGCGTAAACGAAGCACAGCAGGTTACCTTCCTCGTCGAAGAGGTCAGGCGCCTCTTCCATCTCTACCCGCTGCCCCGCCACCGTGAACCGGTTGAAACTGAACGCCGCGTTATCGCCGGATTCCGACGCGATGCTGGGCGCTTCGATGCCATAATAGCGCACCCTTACAACTTTTCTGTCGTCGGTCTCAACGTCGATCACAGTGGAGTCCACAATATTCACGGCCGTGCCCGGTGCGCACCGGGCATCTCCGTTGGATACGCCCTGCTGAACAGGCGTTGGGGTAGGATTTGTGGGCGTCTTCTTCTTGCATCCAAGGGCGAACAGGAGAGAGAGGGTAAGGACGGCGGCTGCAACAGCCACGATGTATCGACGCGAGGGCATGGGGGCTATCACCTGGCAGGCTGGATCTGGACGATCTCGGCGATTATGGCGTTCTCATACTTGCCGGTCGATGCGGACGCCTTGAAGTTCCCGAGGCCGTTGATCGTGCCGATAGAGTTGTCTGCCAGACTCCAGCGGACTATCACGCTACTGACCTCGACGGAGTTCTCGTCCCATCCCTTCACGCTGAAGCGGACGGTCTTTCCGGCGGAGACGACCGCATTTAGCGGCTGGATGTCGACCGTGGTCAGCTTACCAGGGATCGTGATCGTCCCTGTCTTAGTCATCGTTATCGTCTCACCGCCCGCTAGCTTCTGTGTGACGCTTACCCGGACGGCATCCGTGTAAATCCCGGCCATCGATCCGGCCTTGAAGGCGCCGTTGGAGCTGATTTCTCCGGCGCTGCCGTCGACCATTTCCCAGGCAATCACCAGGTTCGTTGCCGCCTTGCCGTTCGTTGCCGCGGCCTTCACACTAAACGTCGTCAGAGTCCCCGGCTGGAGCACTACGCCGGTCGGGCGGACTTCGACAGACTTCAGGCGGGAAATAGCCTTTGACTGCTGGACAACGACGGTCGCGTAGTCTCTGCAATGCACAAAGCCGAACTCGCCCGGGATGAATGCTTCGACGAGCACCGCGTCCGCATATACGCCGGGATCTTCGCCGCTGATGAAGGACCCCTTTTCATCTATGGTCCCCGCCTTCGGGTCCGCCATGCTCCAGCGGAGGGTTGTGCCCACAGCGACCTGGCCAAGGCCGTTCAACGCGTGCGCGGTGAAGTGGGAGCGCTCGTTCGGTGCGGTGAAATACCTTTGTGGCAGGGCATGCACTGTCAGAGTGTTCACAAATTGCGATGAATCGTTGACGGTAACGGATGTCACGGCCGTGATCTCGACACCGTTTCACACGGCGGACACCTCGACAGCGTTCTCGTAAAAGCCTGCCTCACCCTGGACTGTGAGGACGCCCAACTCGTCAATGCGGCCCAGCTTCTCGTCAAGGAGGCGCCAAGCGAATGGAACGTCCGGTATCAGGGAGTCGTCGACGTCGAATGCCACGGCGTGGAACCGGAATATCTGCTGGCGGAGCACGGTTGCCCCGTTCTGAACGAACTCGATGTGGGCCATCTCCAGCGGGCGGTCGTCGCCGACAACCACGACGTCTGCCGTTACCGATTTGGTGACAACACCATCCGGCGTGTTCTGCACCGCCGTTACAAGGACGCTACCCTGGTAGCTGCCCGGGCGGGACCGAGCGACAAAGGTGCCGTCCTCCGCGAATGAGCCCGCGCGGGCATCCACCGCCGACCAGCTTAGCTGCACGTCCGGGAGCACCTGCCCGTTCCTGTCGTACGCCGTCGCCTTCAAGGTGGCGGAGTCTCCGGCATCGATAACGACTGGGTTGGGGTCGATGTTTACGGAGGTGAATACAGGTGCAACACGGACGATCGGCGCGGTGATCTCCACCGAGGCGCGGACCGTCAGCTTGGTCTCCGGGGTGGCGACCCTGGCGACGAAGGTCTTCTCATTCACCGGCGTGGCGGTGGCGGGTCGCGAGCACGCGGTCGCCACGAAGGCGAGGGCGAGGGACGCCACCGCGAGGGCCGAAAGAAGCGCCCTCGTTCGATTTTCTGACACTGCAAATGCTCTGGGCAAAAGACTACTCACCACTGTGATAATGACCTGGGGAATCAGTCCGAGGCGGATGCGGACTTCTTCGCGAACACCACCTCGAAAAGCATGTCCTGGTCCACGCGGACCTGGAACCTGGGGGTTGCTCCGCTCGCGGTAAGCGCGACGGAGCTGGAGGCTACGCGGTAGCCGCTCGGGAGCAGGAACTCGAGTGTAACGTCCCTGTACCTGCTGCCCGGCTGCTTCTGTAGAAGAAGCTGGTACTTGATGGTCTCGCCGTCCCGGAAGGTCAGCCTGGACGGGAGGTAATAGACGAGGTTAATCTCTTTCGTCTGTTGCGCGCCCACGGCGAACAGCCCGGACAGGACTGTTTTGTCGTAGGTTGAGCCTGTAGCTACGGTATCTTTGCCCGGGTCCCCCCTCCCGATCTCCGCCGCAACCGTATTCATGGACAAGGGCAGGGGGTACTGCTTAACAGCTTCGCCCCCCCGTGGCACGTAGGCCCTCCAGAAGTCCCAGTAGCAAGCGTTTTTGAGCTGGCTATAGTTCGTGTCGCGGTTCAGCCACTGCGGCTCGCAGCCTGGGGAGCCCGGACCACTATGATTATTGTAACGCAGTCGCAGATTAATTCTAGCCCCTTTTTCACGTTTCAGGTCCACCTGGTAGTGGACTGTCCTCTCGATGTTCCTGTCCGCCTTGCTCCATCCGACGTTGGAGTCGACTACATAGAGGTAGTCCATATCGGCAGACTGGGTGACGCTGCCGTCCCATCCCTTGAGCGCCATGAGGCCCTGAGCGGCCGGGTCGCTCATATAGACCAGCATCTCCCGCTTCTCCAGGCTGTCCCTCATAGCCGCGCCAAGGCGAAGCATCGTCGGCAGAGACGCCCTTGAGTCAAGGCTTCTAATTGCCCCCTGGAGCACCACGTCCATGTAGGCGCGTCCGTGCAGGTCCGTGCCTTCTTCAAGCCGCGCGAACAGGTTTCTCTGGTTAATGTCGGGGCCGCCGTCAGGTGCGGGAATATCGCCGATGGCCTGGACCAGGCCTAACAGAGTCCACTGATTGATGGCGACCACCCCATCGACCCGTATGCCCTGGCCTATGACAAACATATCTGCGGCTGTCTGCGCCGTCACCGGGAAATGCGGCTCCCATGAGACGTCTCGCATCAGCCACACGGTTGCGTTAATGTGATCGCGGAGCCCCGCGGGCGCTGAAGGGTAGAGGACCAGCTTGTCCCAATCGTCTACAAACACGGCATCGTAATAATCGATGGCCCTGAGGCCGCCGGATTCGAACGTGACCAGCCATACGGAAGAGACGAAGCCCCCGGTGGCCCTGAGCTCATCCGCAGTCTGGCCGAGCACCAGGTAACGCTTGACTGAGCCATCTGCGCCGATGATGGACTCGCCGATGGGTGCGATATCGTTGAGCAGGCCCATACCGTCTGCCAGGTTCGCAACCAGCGCCTGCAGGTCGGCCATGCCGGCAATCTCAGCGGCGCTGCCTGATGAACCGGCCTTTGCGAGTGTGCGCCGGGAGTCGTCAGGGAGGGCGACGGCGGACGCGATATCCTGCTGCCTGGCTGAAACGGCGGTTATCACGGGTGCCAGTGTGCCGCCCGGGCCCAGCAGACCGCCTCCGGACTTTTTAACCTCCGCGAAGGCCGGCTCAAGCACGTCGACGCCTATGTAAGCGGCCTTTGCGGCCTTCTGAAGTGAGCTTTCCATGTCATTCAGGAGCCTGAGGCGCGCGAGCAGCTCAGTGCTCTGTCCGCTATCGGCCACGAGCCGTGTGAGCGACTCTGAGCGGACCAGCGCAAACTGGAGGTCGGTGTCGAGCTTCGCCATTGTGGCCTTCAGCGCGGCAAAGTCCATTGGCCCGGTTGCAGAGCCGTTGAACTGACCGACAAACGGCCTGGCGCTGGCGCCGATCTCCATCAGGTCTGCGAGGAGGCCGGAGGCCTGCTGTCCTATTACGGCGGCGCTCTGCATGCGGGCTTCAGACTCTGTCATGAAGTCCATGGCGCTGATGGCCGGAGTAATAGTGTATGAGGGGCGGACCTTGCTGACACTGCGCGACGCCCTGGCGTGCTCATTCAGGGTTGTTGCGAACGTGGCCTCAAGCTGTTGCGCCTTGCTCGCAAGATCGTCGACCGCAGCGCTGCCGGTCGGAGCGAGCATTACCGTCTGAGCGTCCGACAAGGTGGACATCAACTCAGCGGAGCTCTCCAGGATATCCCCAGCAAACAGAACGTCCCGGTGGACGCGCCCGGCCTGGGTGGCCCATGCCTTGACCTCGCGGTCGGCCCATGGCAGCCACGACGCCGCTGAGGAGAGCCGCGAAGCCCATCCTGCGGAGCGCGCAAGCGCCCCGGTCTCTCCCTCTATGGTCGCAACTCTGGATTTCAGGTCATCGATGGCTTTCGTGTCTGCGTCGGTCACGCCTCGCGAGGAGATATCCCGAAGGTCCCTGATCCGGTCCGAAGCTCCGGCGGCCAGCGGGGCAAGGTCGATCGCGATTTTGGCGGAAACCACGGTAATCGCTAATACAGTAACAAATACCAGCGAATGCCAGACACGGCGACCTCCTCGCTCGAGGAGGTGCGGCAGTGCGGCAGCTACGCCGCCGGACCCGGTCTTCTTCTGCTTCCGATCACCCATATCGAGTCCCTACAAATTCGACCATTTTTCCCAGCGTTAACAACCCAACGAATTATACACAGTTCCTGCTATGAACGCACTCACATTCGTTGCGCGGTTCGAAGGAAGTTCACTGGGCCGCCGCTTCACGAAGCCTCATCCCTTCGACAATTACAGGGCTTTTCCGTGGTTAATTCAATCGCCTTAATTAAAACGATGGGATGCCGAAATAGGTACTTGACATAGTTTCCAACCCCTCATACATTTGTGCAATGCGTTCTGCGAATGAACATCAGGACATATTAGGCGGCGACGTCTATCGCGAGCTGCGGGTGCTTGAAGAAGTAAACAAGGACCCCGAGCTTAGCCAGCGACGACTTGCCTCCGAGCTTGGCATTGCCCTTGGTGTAGCCAATCTGCTTCTGCGCGAAATGGCAAAGCGGGGATACGTTCGCGTGACCCAACTTGGCTGGCGGAAATGGGCCTATGTGGTTTCCCCTTCCGGGGTCGCGCGTAAGGTCCACCTTGCAGCGGCATACGTTGAGCAGTTCATTGGCCATTACAAGCGTGTCCGCGGGATTCTCAGGGATGATTTGAAAGGGCAGATCACGGAAGAGTCCAGCGTGGCGATTGTGGGCTCTACAGAAATGGCTGAGCTTGCATTCCTGGCGCTGCGGGACATAGGCGTTGAGGAGATACACATTTTCGATCTGCACGCGAACGGCCAGAGATTCCTCGGCATGAAAGTCAGATCTGTGTGCGAGATCGAAAACGGGCGATTCTCAAGGGTCCTCCTGGCGGCGAGGGGAGACAACGATGAATGCCGGCAGATGCTCCTTTCCCAGGGGGTTGCCGAAGCGGACTTTCTGGAGGTGATGGGCTGGAGAAGCCGGCCTGCCGCCAGGGCCAACGACAGCACCACCGGCACCGACGCAGGACCCCGATGAACAACGCCGGTGTGTTCAGGGTTTGAACAGACTGCCGACGGCACGTACAATATAGGCTGACTACGATCGCGCAGATGGAGGGGCCCGCTTGTCGAATGGCTGGCGCTTGGTCAGGACCAAGCCTCTTTCGGAATATGTAGCTGCCTCTGCGCTCGAGCGCTCGGGGTACATGCCGTTCTTCCCACGTGTAATAACACCCCGGCCACGGGCAGGACACAATGACGCGCCGCTCTTCCCGGGATACCTTTTCGTGAGGAACGAGGATGAAGGTGCGTCGTTGCCGCCCGTAGGCCGAATCGCCGGGCTTATCGGGTGGGTGGAGTTCGACGGAGTCATACCCGTTGTGCCGGACAGCGTAATAGTGGAGATGGATGCCAGGCTCAAGGAAGTAAACGCAACGGGAGGGCAGTGGCGCCGCTACCAGCCTGGAGACAGGGTGCGGGTAGTCAACGGCCACGTGGACAGTCTGGCCGAGGTGCTGGAAGAGGCGAAGTCCCCACAGTCCCGGGTAAAGGTGCTCATGAGCTTCATGGGAGGCCTGGTCCACGCCAGGGTGCCCTGGTACAGCCTGGAGCCGGCAGGCGGGCAGGAATGGCTGGAAGCGCAGGCAGGGAGTGGGCGTCCACCCCGCCGAACGCGGGGCAAGGGCCGCTGGATCAAGGGCTTCGGGCCGCGCGGCTCCCAGGGCGCGTTGCCGGCGGAGAGTTAGAATAACGAAAGACATCGCCCTCCGTAGAAGCTTCTGCTCCGGGGGCGACCCAGGGGCGCGCGCGGCTAACTCGGCTGACCGGCCGGGGGGACGTCGTGTGCCGTCTGATCGTACCGCAACGGAACGAAAGAGGAGAGAAGTTGAAAAACAAACAGGACGTTAGAATCGCGGTGTTGGGCCTTGGCCACGTTGGTCTGCCCACAGCTCTTGGCATGGCAGAGGTTGGCTGGACAGTCATCGGCGCCGACGAGTACCGGGACAAGGCGGAGAGGATCCAGAGTGGGGACCCGACCTTTTACGAGCCGGGCCTCGAAGAACTCCTCAAGAAGCACCTGGACTCCGGGAGGTTTATCGTCCGCAAGGATGTGGCCTCGGCGGTGAAGGACTCCAACGTCATTTTCGTGTGCGTGGGCACGCCTCAGAAAGACGATGGCGCCGCAGACCTTTCCCATATGGAGAAGGTGGCCCGGACTATCGCGCCGAATCTGAATGAGTACAAGGTGATTATCGAGAAGAGCACAACGCCCGTGCAGACTGCCGGGCGGCTGAAGCAAAGCATCATTCGTTATGCTGCCGCCCGTTCCAACGGCAACGGCGGCTCGGTGGACTTCGATGTGGCGGTCAACCCTGAGTTCCTGCGGGAGGGCACGGCCATTTACGACGTGTTCAACCCGGACAGGATTGTCATCGGGGTAGAGAGCGAGCCGGCGGCGAAGATGATGATGGACGTCTACCGACCCCTTGTTGAGCGGATCGGCAAGAGTATGGATTCCACGATCATAGTCACGGACATCAACGCCGCAGAGATTATCAAGCACGGTTCAAACGCGTTCCTGTCGATGAAGATTTCATTCGCGAATATGGTCGCCGACCTTTGCGAGGCGACGGGAGCGAACATCCAGGACGTGACGCGCGGCATCGGGATGGACCCGCGCATCGGCCCCCGCTTCCTGAATGCGGGCATAGGGTACGGCGGCTATTGCTTCCCGAAGGACATTCGCGCATTCACATACGTCGCCTCGGAGCACGGAGTGGACTTCTCTCTGTTGCGCGAGGTTGAGAAGATCAACAATGCGAGGGTGGGCAAGTTCGCTGCCAAGGTGCGGCAGGCGCTATGGGTGGTGAAGGGCAAGAACATCGCGGTGTGGGGCCTGGCGTTCAAGCCGGGAACGGACGATACGCGCGAGGCGCCGGCGCTGGCCGTGGTGCGGGCGCTGATCGAGGAAGGAGCGCACCTGCGCCTGCACGACCCGCAGGCCAACAAGGAGGCCATGCGCGATATCCCCGCGAACCCGCCGTCAGTGGTGTATTGCGACTCGGCAGAGGATGCGGCGGCAGGCGCTGACGCCGTGGTGCTGCTTACGGAGTGGAAGGACTACCTGGGCGTGGACCTGGCGAAGCTAAGGCCCGCGATGGAAGTACCTCTCATCATCGATGGCCGCAACCTGTTCGACCCCGCGAAAGTGCGGGGCGCAGGGTTTGAATACTACAGCGTCGGCAGGCCGTAGACCTTCACGGACGATAAACGGTACCAATGGGCTGCACGTTCTGGGACAATGAGTCCCGGGGCGTGCAGCCCTTATTTTGGCCTGTTCTGAGAGCAAGAAGATCGAAGACCCGAAGCCGGCAGCAATAGAGCCTGGAGCCGCGGGGGACCTTTCCCGGCGCGTGCTGAGCGCGGGCACGTGGACGATGGCAATGCGGGTGGTCGTCTCGGTGGCCGGGACGGCCCGTGTGATGGTGCTGGCCCGGCTCCTGGCGCCGGAGGACTTCGGCCTGATCAGCATCGCTCTGCTGGTCGTCGGTTTCCTCGATTCGATGGCGCAGACGGGCTTCGCGACGGCGCTGGTGCAGCGTAAGGGGGATATCAGGCCGTACCTGGATACCGCATGGACGGTCCAGCTGGTGCGCGGTGTTGTTCTGGCCGGGGCAGTTGCGCTCGCGGCGCCCGTGGTGTCGCGGTTCTTCGACTCGCCGGGGGCAGAGTCCATTGTGCGGACGATGGCGCTGGTGGTGCTGTTCAAAGGCCTGACGAACAGTGCGGTGGTCTACTTCCAGCGGGACCTGGAGTTCCGCAAGCAATCGGTCCTTCAGATCGTCCATACAATGTCGGACGTCGCCGTGAGCGTCGGTTTTGGGATCGCGCTGAGGGACGTGCGCGCCCTGGTTTACGGCGCGGTGGCGGCGAGCATCGCCCTGGTAGTCGTATCATTTATCGTACACCCATACCGTCCCAGGCCCAGGATCGACTTCGGGAAGGCGCGTGAGCTTTATAGCTACGGCAAATGGGTCTTCGGCACGAACGTACTCAAGTACTTCATCCTCAACGGCGACAACGCGTTTGTTGGACGCATGCTGGGCACGGTGGCGCTGGGACATTACCAGATGGCTTACCGCATTTCGCAGATGCCGGCAACGGAGGTGGGGGACCTTATCTCACGCATAATGTTTCCGGCGTGGTCCAAGATGCAGGAAGATGTGGACCGCCTGCGCGCGGCATATCTGAGAACGGTGCAGGTGTCCACACTAGTGACGCTACCGCTCGCCGGTGGGGTGCTTGTGCTGGCGGACGCTTTCACGCGCGTCGTTTTGACGGAGAAATGGCTGGAGATAGTGCCGGCGCTGCAAGTTCTGGCCGTGCTGGGGGCGTTGAAGACGATCGGCGCGTTCGCTCCGCTATTTCAGGCGCTCGGGCGGCCGCGGTTTGTGACCATTGTCTCGGCGGTAAGGCTCGCGGCAATCGCCGCGCTCATTTATCCGCTGACGCAGACAATGGGAATAGTAGGGACGGGCTGGGCAGTGCTGATCGGAACGGCGGTAACGATCCCATGGTCGCTCACGGAGGCGATGAAGGCTGTCCGCGGGTCGTTAATGCAGTTCGTTGAGGCGGTGTGGATAGCTATCGCGGCAACGGGGGTCATGATGGCCATCCTCCTCGTGGCGCTTCAGCTTACTGCCTCTTCGAATATTGTGTGGGCAGGAGGGCTGATTGGGCTGGAGGGCGCGGCGGAATCGGTGGCGGGGCTTGTGTGGCTGGGCGGCCTTGCCACGGTCGGGTGCCTGGCTTACGGCAGCGCCTGCCTGGCGCTGGACACAATGACCGGGTCTAAAGCGTTAACGAGCCTGAAAAGGCTTGCGGGTATCTCGCATTAGGACGCAATGATTCTACGGCTGACAGACATACTACGCGAACAGGCCGGGCTAACTGCCCTGTTCTCCGACGCTGCGTTCCTCAGGGAGACGGCCCAGCGCAGGCTTCACGACGGCACCGAGTATGCGAGGCTGACCGACTCCTGGGAAGAGGTGCGCAGCCACTTTCTCACCATCGAGCTCGGCAGGCCACAGCTGCTGAGCCTCCAGCTGTCGAATGTGACCGACGTGCGATACGAGGGCGCGATCGGTCTGGCCGCCATCTCGGAAGGGGTGCTCTACTGGTTGCCGAGGCCTCCGGTAGACCGCACCTGGGACGTGAACGGCAGGATTGAGACGGAGGCAGACCTCAGCCTCAACTGGGAGCTTGTGGGCGCCTCCCTTGATATCTCCATTGCGCAGTGGGGCAGCAGGCGCCTCGAATTGGCCGTCATCGAGGTCAGGGAGAGCGCTCCGCAGTATCTGGTGGACCTGTTCGAAGTGAGCAGGGTGGAAAAATTCCGCCTGAGCGAGTACCGGTACTTCAGGCACGAAGGGATCTCCGATTTTTGGAGGAGCCTCGTAAAGGGGCAGATCTTCGAGACCCGTCACAAAGAAACGAATGGCGGAAAGCGCGTGCCGCAAGAGCAGGCTGCTCTCCTGCTCTACAATGTGGCGTCGCTCATGGAGGCTTCAGGAAAGCGCGTATACACTGCCCTCCGGCACCTCATAGCCTATTCTGTGATGATAAGGCTGGATGAGCGCGGCAGGTGGCGTCACGGCCACTGGACGCGGCTGATGGAGACGCACACGCGATTCCAGGCGGATGGCATTTCGCTGTTGATAGACCATTTCGAGCGCTCCAGGAACCGCTCCTTCCTGCACGCAGCGGACAGGGCCAGCCAGTACCTGCTTTCGCTTTCGGACTGGCTAGATAGCGGACGCTGGTTCCTGCACGACGAGCTGGAGGCGGAGCCGGAGCTTGTCAGCCTCGGGTATCATAACCTGGTGGAATCGAACGCCTTTGGGAAGTCAACGTCAAACACTCTGTGCGTCAACACGCACGTGAACACGTTGCGAACACTGCTACTGATGGCAACGCATGACCAGACCGGCAAGTACCGCGAGCAGCACCGCCTCGGTCTCCAGGCCCTGAGGACCGTGCTTTCCGCACAGTCGCGACCAGATGCCTTCGAATCCGTGTTCGAGGTCTACGAGCTAGGCGGCAGGCTGGCCAGAGGCGGCAGGGTGGGACGCAAGGCATCATCGTGGCTAACGCGCGTGGCAGGGCGGTCGATGTTGAAGGCCAAGGCCCGCTACCCGCGCCTGGTGATGCCCAACGGCTTCATTGAGCGGGACCTGGTTGCATCCTCCCTGTCTCAGCGTTACAACCTCATCAACCTCCGGGACCTGATGGTCCACCGGCTGGTGTCGAAAGAGACCTGGGCGAACGGGGCAATCGATGCCGGCCTGGCGTACCTGGAGCGCAGGTGCATAAAGAGGCGGCAGGTGGACGAGCCGTGGATGTACGGCACCCTGCTGGAAGTCTTCGCGCTGGACGGCAAACGGACCGATGTTATTGTAAAGCTTGCCAACCAGGCCTACGAGAATGGCGGCTTCCCTGTTGACCTGATGCTCGCGGCATGGACATTGAACCGGGAGAGGGTCTCCGCGCTGATCAGCTCCGTGGAGAACGGGATTCTCCCAATCCCCCTCCGCGGCGGAGAGGACATGCTCCTGGTCAATCCCACCGCGGAGCCGCTTGCGCCGTTCGAAGGCGCAGCGCCCATCCCCGCCGGCGAGTACGCCATCCTGGCCGTGAAGGAAGCGCCGTCACGCGCATTTGGGCCGTTGCTGCCAAAGCTTCGAACGCAGGGTGGCTGAGGCACACCGGATGGAGTGAAATGGAAAAGACCCGCAAGGCTGCTCAAAAACTAGGTGGCAGAGGCGCATTCGACCGTGAGAGCGTCGAAGCCCTCTACAAGGACCCCACAGTCGTCGATTCCTACGACGAGGAGCGCTTCACGAGCATCAAGGGACGCATCCGACACGCCCTGGACACCGATGCCGTTGTGGCCCTGCTTGCGCCCGTGAGGCCCCGCGCCGTCCTGGACATGGCCACCGGCACCGGGCGCTTCGCCGATGCCGTATCCGGCCGCTTACGCTATGCTACGGTCGTGGCAGCGGACAATTCGCCGCTGATGCTTGCCAGGGCAAGAGGACGAACGAAGCGCCCCACCTACGTGAACGCCAATGCGTTCTCCCTGCCCTTCGCCGATGGGTCATTCGACGCGGTCGTGACCTTCCTTTTTGTGCGTCACTTCAAGAAAGAGGACCGCAAGCTGCTGCACGCGGAAATTCGCAGGGTGCTGAGACCCGGGGGGACCCTGGTTATCGACGTTGCCAACCGCCGGTACCATGAGAAGGCGATCGCAGACCGCCACGTGTTCGATGAAATCTACACGAGGGACGAGTTCGCAGCGGAGATGGCAGAGGCGGGGTTCAAAGTCGAAAGTCTCCTCGGTGTGCCCGTGAGCTGGCCCGGACTGAACCGGGCAATCTCAATCGCTCCCACGGTCCGCGGCAAAGTATTCGTGGCAAGGACGGCGAACCGCCTTCTCAGGTCACGGACCCGGCCGACAAACAACTCTGCTATCTGGGTTGCAAGGTGCCGAAGAGACTCCTGATAATCGGCCGGAAGCTAGACCCGTATCCCCCGTTCGACGACGCAGTCAAGAACGCCACACTTCTGCTTGCGGACACGCTCGCCCGGCAAGGCGTCAGCGTGCGGGTGCTCTCGTACTGGAAAGGTGCCCGCTACGCCGCCCGCAGGGCGCGCAGAAACGGCGTGCCGTACCTCATCATCAACCGGACGCGCTGGCCCCGGATTCTAAACCGGGTCATCTCAAACAGCGCTGTGCCACGAATCCTCTGCCGCGCCTTTCGCGCGGATGCAGTCTATTTCCATGGCGCCTTCCTTGACCTGAAGGCGCGCAAAGCTGTGCATATCTATTCGCACCAGCACTTCGACGCGGACATGAAGGTTTCGAGAGACACCGCTGTTCTGGCTGAGAACGACTCGATCTACGAGCGCGCGAAGCTGGCATATCCCTCCAACGAGGTACACCTCGTCTATCCCGGCGTGGACCTCGCGAAGTTCAGGCCGCGCACGATGTCCCGGCCACGGAAGCAGGTCAAATTTGTCTTCGCGAGTTCGACAGTGCCGGAGCACGACACACGGGAGCGTGAGATTGCGGTGATGGAGAGCAGGGGAGTCTTCGATATCATAAAGCTCACGGGGGCGCTCTCCGCGAGGATGCCCGTCGAGACCACCATGCTCTGGCGCAAGGACACCGCGGTGGTAGACTCCTTCCTCGCTCCGGCAGGGCCTGTGAAGGCCGTGAGACGTTACGTCGAGGACATGAACGCCTTCCTCGACGACTTCGACTTCTGCTTTTGCCTTTTCAAGGACGACGGAAACGTCAAAGGCATACCGCAAAGCATGATCGAATGCATGGCCAAGGGGATTCCGATAGTGACATACCGGGACGGCCCTCTAGGGGACCTGGTCAGGGAGCACGGATTCGGCGTGACGGTGTCGCCGGGCGGCGGCGAAGGCGACATCGATGCACTTGCCCGAGCGGCGACGGTCCCCGAGGAATACTCCAGGCTCTCGGCCAACGCCGTCGCCACCGCCCGCCGCCTGTTCGATATTGAGGCAACAGCGTCAAAGGTCGCGGACATCCTGTTCCCGCGGGGCGCCGCGTGAAGATCGCGTTCGTCACGTCAACGTTCCCCAGCATCTCGCAGACCTTCATCCTGAGCCAGGTCACCGCGCTGCTCGACCTTGACCACGACGTGCGAATATTCGCATTCGGGGCGGAGAGCGGGATCGTTCACGAGGACGTGGCTGAGCGAGGGCTCCTGGACCGGACGGTCTACCTCGTACCTCCTCCGGGCGCCCTCCGGCGGTACGCCGCGGCTGCTGGCATGTTCCCTCGCATTGGGCCAGGTAATATCGGGCGGGTCGCCGGCTCTTTGAATCCCGTTGCGAACGGTCCCGGCGTTGTGAACCTGAGGGCCTTGTATTCGTGGATGCCGCTGGCCGCAGGGCGACCATACGATATCGTGCACTGCCACTTCGGCGGCGTGGGCAGGCGGGTTGTGCCCGCGGTGCCGGCGGTCCGGCCTGGAGCGTTCGTAACAACCTTCTACGGTCACGACGTCTATCGCGAGACCCAGGCCGCCCAAGGGCTGTACCACCGGCTAGCAGTGCAAGGAGATGCGTTCATTGCACTGTCCGGTCCCATGAGGCAGGACCTCATAGCCCTGGGGTTGCCTGAGGCAAAGACCTTCATCCATCCGCTCGGCATATACTCCGACCGGTTCCGGCCGCGAAAGCGCGTCTCCGTTCCGGGGCCCGTAGAGGTAATCACGATCGCGCGGCTTGTGGAAAAGAAGGGGATAGAGTTCGCATTGAGGGCGGTCGCGGAATATTCGTCCCGGCCAGGCGCACTTCCGCTGTCCTACAAAATTGTGGGCGAAGGACCGTTGCGCACTCCACTGGAGGCGACGGCCGCGGAACTGGGCCTTGGGCAGTGCGTCCGATTCCTCGGTGCAAAATCGCAGCGCCAGGTAGAGGATCTCATAGGGGAGGCCGACGTGTTCCTGTTGCCCAGCGTCACCGCGGCGGACGGCGACAAAGAGGGCACACCGACCACGTTGATCGAGGCGCAGGCAATGGGCATACCTGTGCTTTCAACCATTCACAGCGGCATCCCCGAAATCGTTGAAGGTGGCGTCACGGGCTTCCTGGCGCCGGAGCGCGACGTGCCGGCGCTCTCCTCCAGGTTAGGGCAGCTTGTCGAGGACGCCGAATTGCGCTCCAGCATGGGAATGGCAGGGCGCGCACGCGTTCTGGAGCGGTACGACGCCCGGAAGCTTGCCGACAGGCAGGTGGACATATATCGGCGGCTGATAAAGAGATGACTTCTACGACACCCCCGTTCGTCTCCGTGATTATCCCCGTCTACAACAACACGGACGGCATTCACAAGGCTATCACCGCCCTCATGGCCCAGACCTACCCAGCGGACCGCTTCGAGGTTGTTGTCGCCGACAACAACTCGAACGACGGCACCGGCGCCATTGTGGACACCCTTGCGGAGCGCTATCCAGGGCGTGTGCGCCGCGTAGTGGAATCGCGCGTGCAAACATCCTACGCGGCGCGGAACAAGGGAATCGAGGAGGCCAGGGGGGAAGTCTTCGCCTTCACGGACTCCGATTGCATCCCTGACGCGCGCTGGATTGAAGCGGGCGTTGCGGGGCTGGTGCGTGAAGACGCAGCATGCGGCGGAGGCGGGGTTGAGTTCACGTTTCATCGGGAGCGCCCGAACGTGTACGAATACTTCGATTCAGCGCGCAAGCTCAACCAGCGCAGCTACGTGGTGGATTCCGGCTTCGCGGCAACCGCGAACTTCTTTGCCAGGGCTCGCCTGTTCACAGACTACGGGCCATTTCTCGGCGACCTGGTGTCCGGCGGCGACTACGAGTTCGGCCGGCGCGTGACCGCCCGTGGTGAGAAGCTTATATACATTGAAGACGCCGTCGTCGGTCACCCGGCGCGGCGCACATACAGGGAAATAGTCAAGAAGAGCAGGCGGGTGGCCCAGGGCCAGCGACAGCTTGCTCAGCGCGGCCTCCTCAAGCGGCCGCGAGCCGGATGGAGGCAGATCCTTCCGGCCAGGTCGTGGCCGAAGGACGGCAAGTGGGACCGCACCCTTACGCTCATCGAGAAGGCACAGCTTTTATGGGTCCAGACCGCCATCCGCTGGTCGACCGCCCGAGTGAAGGCGGAGGGCTAGCGTGGCCATGCAGTCCAACGGACCAAAGGTAAGAGTCATAATCCCCACCCACAACCGGGCGCACCTGGTGAGCCGCTCAATAGACAGCGTGCTGGCGCAGACGTTCGCCGACTTCGAGCTGCTGGTCGTCGATGATGCATCGAGCGATGGCACGGAGGGGGTGGTCAAGGCCATAGCGGACCCTCGCGTCCGCTATCTCCGGCACGAGCAGAACCGCGGCGCGTCCGGAGCCCGGAATACTGGCCTGGCGAACATGCGCGGAACGTACGTTGCGTTCCTCGACGATGACGACGAGTGGTTGCCGACCAAGCTGGAGGAGCAGGTCAGTCAGCTGGATTCCGAGCCCGCGGACGTTGGGATGGTCTACTGCTGGATGGACTATTTCGACGAGGATGGCAAGCTGGTCGGCGAGACCCACCCGACGCTGAAGGGTTACGTCTTCGACCAGCTCCTGGACAGGCAGCGGCTGGCAGGTTGCCCTACGCTACTCGTGAGGGCGGAAGTCGCGCGGGAAATGGGCGGGTTCGACGAACGCCTCGTTAGAGGGAACGACGGCGACTTCATTCGCCGGGTCTGTCTGCGGTACAAGGTCGACGTGCTCCCGAAGGTGCTGGTTAAGGTGCATGTGGGACACGGCCCCCGCCTCACGAGCTCAACGGCCAGGGGCATAGCAGCCGACGCCAGGGGAGTGGAAATCCGCCTGGAGAAGTTCAAGGCGCAATATGCCCGGCGACCCCGCGAACGAGGGGCAACGCTGCGCCACCTGGCGGTCCTGGAGGCCCGTCTGGGGAGGCGCCGCTCGGCGTGGCGGAATTTTATGCGCGGCGCTACTCTTTCGCCGGAGCCGGGCAGGCTGTTTTTCGACCTCGCCAGGTTCGTGAAGGCCAACGTTGGCCGCTGAGCGACCGCCTTTGAACGAGGGCATCGTTCGTCCCGCGCCGCTTGTGACAGCCGCGATCACGACCTTTCGGCGGCCGCACATTCTGGCAGGGGCGCTGAAAAGCGCGTTACGGCAGACGTACCGGAACATCGAGGTAATCGTCGTCGACGACTTCTCACAGGACGAAACGGAGGCAGTAGTGGCGGAAGCCGGCAACGGGCGGGCGCGGTACATCAGGCATTACAGCAACCGGGGGCTCGGGGCCTCGCGCAACACGGCCCTGGATGCTGCGAGCGGGATGTACATCGCGTACCTGGACGATGACGACGAGTGGCTTCCTGAAAAGGTTGAAAAGCAGGTATCTGTCGCGGAGGGCGTGGCCCCTGACTGTGCCGTTGTTTACTGCGGCGGAAGAATAGCGGCCCGCGACGGTCGCATCCTTTCAACCTCTCTCCCGGCTTTCCGGGGTCCTATCCAGGATTTCGTAGCGTCCGGCCGGCTGAGCACAATTCCATCGACGCCCCTTTTCAGGACTGACCTGCTTCGACGCGTAGGCGGGTACGATGCGACGCTCCCGAGTCACCTCGACCACGATGTATGGATGTCGATGGCCCTCGCCGGCCTGCGAGCGGACTACGTCAACGAGCCGCTCGTGACGGTCGGAGCGCCCACAGGGAGGAGGATGACGAGCGACACGGAGGCCCGATGGAAGGCCACCGCCATGTACTTCAAGAAATGGCGACCGCACCTGGTCGAATGGATGGGCGAGAAGGGCGCGGCGCGTTACGAGACGGCGTACTTCATGCGGGTGATGGGCGCAGCAGGGCGGGACGCGCTTCGTTCGGGGCGCTACCGCAACGGTATCGGCGCTCTGGCCAGGGTGGTGCGGCGCTGGCCGGCCAGGCCGGAGGCCTACATCACCGGGGGTCGCGCAATTGCCGGCGCAGTTTACGATCTGAGACCGGCGCGCCGTGGCTGACCCGCTCGTTTCCATCATCACCCCGTCTTACAACAGCGCTGCATTCCTTGAGCAGACTATCCTGGGCGTGGCTGCGCAGACATACAGGAACATCGAATACATTATCGTGGACGGCGGCTCCACCGACGGGACGGTCGATATCATCAAGCAACACGCCGGCACGGTGACGAAGTGGGTCAGCGAAAAGGACGGAGGACAGGCGGACGCACTCCGCAAGGGTCTCGAAATGGCCTCAGGCGAAATTCTTGCCTGGGTAAACTCCGACGATGTCTACCCGCCCATCGCCGTGCAAACGGCTGTTACGGCCCTGGAAAAGAGTGGCGCGGACGTTGTGTACGGGAATAGGGGGCTCATCGACGCCGACGGGCGATGGCTAGGGGAGCGCAGGCTGAGCCCCTTCCTTCCGTACTTTTCTCGCCGCGGCATGCTCTACGGCGGGTTCGGAGTCTACCAGCCGGCAGCGTTCTGGACAAAGCGGCTCTATGACAGCGTCGGCGGGGTTGACCCAACCTTTCGATTCGCCATGGACACGGACCTATTTGTCAAATTCGCCCTGGCAGGGGCGAGGTTCAAGTTCATCCGGCGCGAGCTTGTCTACTTCCGCGTCCATGAGGCATCAAAGACATCCACTATCAAGGACACGGCCAGGAAGGAGTGGGCGAGTATCTCCTCATACGTCCCGCCACGGCCAGCGGCATACAAACTCGCGGTCCGCAGCATCTGCCGGGCCTGGCGTCTGGGTTACGATATAGTGGACACGGGCGGCCGCTACCAGTTCGGCCGCCTCAAAGACAAGTACAGGTTCGTCCCTTGATCCCTAATCTGCGTAATCGGCGTAATCTGCGGAAATATTCTTCATGATAATTCTGGGTTTCAATGCGTTTCATGGGGACGCCTCAGCCGCTATCTTCCGAGACGGCGAGCTGGTGGCGGCGGTGGAGGAGGAGCGGTTCACCCGGGTCAAGCACGAGGCGGGATTCCCGTCCCGTGCGATCAGGTACTGCCTCGAGACTGCCGGCGTGCGGCCCGAGGAGATCGACCACGTGGCGATTCCACGGAAGCGTTCGGCGCACCTGGCCCGGAAGGCCCTGTGGGCCGCCCGGATGCCTTCGCTGGCGCTGGACAGGGCGAAGGTTTGGAAGAAGTTCGGCACTGTGCAGGACCTCCTCGCAGCCGCTGTTGATGTGCCGGCGGCACGGCTCAAGGCGCAGTACCACTACGTTGAGCACCACGTCGCGCACGCCGCAAGCTCGTTTTACGCTTCGCCGTTCGAAAGCGCTTCGGTCCTGTCTCTGGACGGGCTTGGCGACTTCGCCAGCATGCTCTGGGGAACGGGGAAGGGGCGAGACATGTCGGCGGAGGGCTTCACGCTATTCCCCAACTCTCTGGGCATTTTCTACACGGCCATAACGCAGTACCTGGGACTCTGGAGCTACGGCGACGAGTACAAGGTCATGGGCCTTGCGGCGTACGGCGAGCCTAAGTACAAGGAGATGTTCGACAAGCTGGTCCGCGCGCACAATGACCTGACCTTCAGCCTTGACCTGAGGTACTTCGCCCACCACAAGGGCGGGCCGGAGATGTCCTGGCCCGAAGGCGAGCCCAAGATCGGGAAGCTCTTTTCAGCGGAGCTTGAAAAGGCTCTCGGACCCGCGCGCGTCCCTCGCGGCCCCGTGGAGAAGCATCACCAGGACGTGGCGGCCACCCTCCAGTGGCGGACGGAAGAGGTCCTGTTCGTCCTGATGAACCAGCTTTTCAAGCGCACCGGCAACGCGAACCTCTGCTACGCGGGCGGCGTCGCGTTCAACTGCTCGGCCAACGGCAAGATATTCGACCGCACGCCGTTCAGGGACATTTACATACAGCCCGCCGCGGGAGACGCAGGGCTGGCGATAGGCGCGTCCCTGTACGTCTACCACCAGGTGCTCGGCCAGCCGCGCAAGGTGCGAATGACCCACTCTTACTGGGGACCGGAATACGGCGTCGACCGGATGGAGGCGGCCCTGAAGGCGCAGACCGTCAGCTATAAGAGGCTCGCCATGCCCAGCCTGATCGACCGCACCGCCCAGCACATCGAGGCGGGGAAGGTCGTGGGCTGGTACCAGGGCCGAAGCGAGTGGGGTCCCAGGGCGCTCGGTGACCGCAGTATCGTCGCCGACCCACGCCGACCGGACATGCAGGATATCCTCAACCGTCGCATCAAGATGCGCGAGACCTTCCGGCCGTTCGCGCCGTCCGTCCTGGCGACGCGCACAGGCGAGTGGTTCGAAAAGGACTTTCCATCGCCGTTCATGCTGATGACCTACCCGGTGAGGGAAGAGAAGCGCGCGCAGATTCCGGCGCCGACGCACGTGGACGGCACGGGCAGGCTGCAGACGGTAACGAAGGACGCCAACCCGCTGTACTGGGACCTTATCAGCGCGTTCGACCGCCTGACAGGAGTTCCGATGGTGCTGAACACCTCATTCAACGAAAGCGAGCCCATAGTGAACACGCCGGAAGAGGCGGTGGCGTGCTTCCTGCGGACAAAGATGGACGTGCTGGCGATGGGCCCGTTCATGGTGGAGCGCAACGGCGCGGAGGAGCCGTGAAGGTCCTCCACATCATCCCGAGTTTCGCGCCCGGGTGGCGCTACGGCGGGCCAATCGTCGCCGGCCTCGGCATGACGAAGGCGCTCGTGAGGCTCGGACACGAGGTGACCGTCTTCACCACCAACATCGACGGCCCCGGCGTCCTTGACGTACCGACGGGCGAGGCTGTGGACCTGGACGGCGTGAAAGTATGGTACTTCCCGGTGCAGCGTCCCCGGTGGTACTGCTACTCCAGCGGGCTCGCCAGGGCGCTGAAGGAGCGCGTGCAGGAGTTCGACGTCGTGCATATCCACTCCGTCTTCCTGTGGCCAACGACGGTCGCTGCCGCCTGGTGCCGCCGGTACGAGGTACCGTACATTCTCCGGCCGGCGGGGATGCTGAGCCCGGCAATGCTCTCGAAGGCGTACGCCGGCTCGAAGGCTTCGATGCTCAGCAAGGTGCGGAAAAACATCTACCTGAAGTCGTTTGGCCGGTCGGACATCAACCGCGCTTCAGCCATACACTTCACCTCCCAGGCGGAAAAGGACGCCACCGACCGCATGCGGCTGAAGCCGCCCAGGCGTGTCCTCCCGCTCGGCGTGGAGCTCCCCGGGGAGTCGGTGACAACTCCCGTCGCTGGGCTGCGTTCGCGGTACCCCGAGCTGGCCGACAAGAAGATCGTGTTGCACCTCTCGCGCCTCGACCCGGTTAAGGGGATGGACATCCTGGTCCCCGCGTTGGCCGAGCTGGCAAAGACTAAGGAATTCGCGTTTGTCATCGCCGGGATCGGAGACAAGCCGTACGAAGACCAGGTCAGGGCGATGGTCGATTCGAGCGGCCTGACCTCGCAGACGGTCTTTACGGGGCTGGTGGACGCCGAGCAGAAGTGGTCGTACTTCGCGGACGCGGATGTGTTTGTGCTTCCATCCTACCACGAGAACTTCGGCGTGGCGGTCGTTGAGGCGATGGCATCCGGCCTGCCGGTGGTGATTTCCGATCGCGTGAACATCTGGCACGAGGTGAAGGACGCCGGCGCGGGCGTCGTCACCGGCATGAGCCCCATAGAAGTCGCGGAGGCGCTGGCGCTCCTGCTTGACAACGCAGAGCTGCGGCAGCGCATGGGCGCGAACGGCCGCCAGCTCGTGGCGGAGAAGTTCACGTGGGACATCGCTGCAAAAAGGATCGCAGGGCTATATGAGCAAGTGGCTCCGAGACGAGCACCAACCGTCACGTGAAGTCCTTGTAGGGGCGCCCCGATTCATCGGGGCGCCCGCGCCCTGCCAGGGCACGACATTGCGTTCACAACGTAACGGGCGCACTGCTGTGCGCCCCTACAAGGATTTTCGCCAATGAAAGGTCTGCGCAATTTGCGGTTAATATCTCCGTGAATCTCACTGTCATCGTCCTCACCCTCAACGAGGAGGCCAACCTCCCGGACTGCCTCGCCAGCCTCAAGCCGCTGGCGGCGGAGATCGTCGTCGTCGACTCCGGCAGCACGGACCGCACCGTGGAGATCGCCGAGAGCTTCGGCGCAAGGGTCGTAACGCACCAGTTCGAGACACAAGCGCGCCAGCTCAACTGGGCGCTCGACAACGTGCCCATGAGCGGCGAGTGGGTCATCCGGCTGGACGCAGACGAGCGGCTCACGCCGGAGCTGGCGAAGGAGCTCCCCGTCTCGCTGCCCAAGATGGATGCCGCCGTCACCGGCCTCTACGTAAAGCGCCGCGTCTTCTTCATGGGCAAGTGGATACGCCGCGGGGGGTACTATCCCACGTGGATACTGCGAGCATGGCGCTGCGGCAAGGCCAGGGCCGAGGACAGGCCGATGGACGAGCACATGGTGCTGAGCCAGGGCAGGGCGGGCAAGCTGCGGCACGATATCCGGGAGGATAACCGGAAGGGGCTTTTCCACTGGATCGCCCGCCACAACGGCTACGCGCGGCGCGAGGCCCAGACGATCATGGCCCCGCCCGCGGACAACGAGGTCAAGCCGTCCCTGCGCGGTGGGCCGGTCGCGCGGAGGCGCTGGCTCAAGGTCAAGGTATATGGCCGCATGCCCCTGTTTGTCCGCCCTGTGATATATTTCCTCTTCCGGTACTTCATACAGCTTGGATTCCTGGATGGGAGACAGGGGCTCGTCTTCCACTTCCTCCAGGGCTTCTGGTACCGTTTCCTGGTGGATGCATACATCCTTGAAGCGCGGCGCGAAGCCAAACGGTCATAACTCTGTTCAAACTTTGCGTTCTCTGCGAACCCTGCGATTAATCTCCCCTCCGAGGTCACATGGTCAAACGCGCGCTGATTAGCGGCATCACCGGCCAGGACGGCTCCTACCTCGCCGAGCTCCTCCTCCACAAGGGGTACGAGGTGCACGGCCTCATCCGCAAGGCCAGCACGTTCAACACCGACAGAATCGACCATATCTACCGCGACCCGCACGAGGCGGGCGTCAGGCTCTTCCTGCACTACGGCGACCTGGCGAACCTTGAGCAGATATCCAACATCATCTACAACATCCGCCCTGAAGAGGTCTACCACCTGGGCGCGCAGTCGCACGTCCAGGTGAGCTTCGAGATGCCCGGGTACACCGGCGACGTGACGGGGCTGGGGACGACGCGGATTCTGGAGGCGATGAGGCGCAGCGGCAGCACTGCGCGCTTCTACCAGGCCTCCTCCAGCGAGATGTTCGGCAACAGCCCGCCGCCGCAGAGCGAACGCACGGCGTTCGCGCCGCGCAGCCCGTACGCAATCGCAAAGCTGTACGCTTACTGGATGGCCGTCAACTACCGCGAGGGCTACAAGATGTTCGCCTCCAACGGCATCCTCTTCAACCACGAGAGCCCGCGCCGCGGAGAGACGTTCGTTACCCGCAAGATCGCCCGCGCCGTCGCGCGTATCAAGGCGGGCAAGCAGGACAAGGTGTACCTCGGCAATAAGGACGCCAAGCGCGACTGGGGCTACGCGCCCGAGTACGTCGAGGTCATGTGGAAGATCCTCCAGCAGGAGAAGCCCGACGACTACGTCATCGGCACCGGCGAGGCGCACACCGTGGGCGAATTCGTCGAGGCGGCCTTCGGCTACGCCGGACTGGACTGGAAGCCGCACGTCGCCGTCGACAAGCGCTATCTGCGCCCCACGGAGGTCAACCACCTCACGGCGGACACTACCAAGGCGCGCGAGGAGCTTGGGTGGTCGCCGCGCATCGGCTTCACGGACCTGGTGAAGATTATGGTAGACGCTGAGCTCGAGGCGGTCGGCCTCAAGCCCCCCGGCGATGGGATCAGGGCCGTCAAGACGAAGTTCGACGGCTGGCACAAGTGGGGTAACTGATGACCTTCTGGACCAACAAGAGAATTACGGTCACAGGCGGCGCAGGCTTTCTAGGCTCCGCCCTGTGCGACAACCTGCTGCGGAGCGGCGCGTCCAACATCTTCGTCCCACGCAGCAAGCGGTACGACCTGCGTGAAAAGGCCGACATCGTCCGTATGCTCCAGGACGCTCGGCCCGAATACCTTATCCACGCCGCTGCGATCGCGGGCGGCATCGGCGCGAACATGGCCGAGCCCGGCCGCTTCTTCTACGACAACGCGGTCATGGGAATTCACCTGATCGAAGAGGCCCGCAAGTTCGGCGTCGAGAAGACGCTGATCGTCGGCACTATCTGCGCTTACCCGAAGTTTGCTCCTATCCCGTTCAAAGAGGACGACATCTGGAACGGCTATCCGGAGGAGACAAATGCTCCGTACGGCCTGGCCAAGAAGATGTTGATGGTTCAGGCGCAGGCGTACCGGCAGCAGTACGGGACGAACATCGTGTACGTTTTGCCGGTAAACCTCTATGGCCCGCGGGACAACTTCGACCTCAAGTCAAGCCATGTTATCCCGGCGCTCATACGCAAGTACGTGGAGGCGCGCAACGCGGGCGCAGCGACCGTCACGGCGTGGGGGACAGGCAGCCCGACAAGGGAGTTCCTGTACGTAGACGACGCAGCCGAAGGCATTGCGTTGGCGATGGAGGGCTACAACAAGCCTGACCCGGTCAATCTTGGCTCTTCCGAGGAGATATCCATCAAGGACCTCTCAAACCTGATCGCCGGCCTGATCGGGTTCAAGGGCGAGACCGTGTGGGACTCCACGAAGCCGGACGGCCAGCCGCGCCGCAAGCTGGACATTGCACGCGCCCGCAAGGAGTTCGGCTTCACGGCAAAGACGCCCTTCCGCGACGGTCTCAGGAAGACGATAGATTGGTACGAGCGCTCAAGGGCGGCCGCGCGGAAATGACTCGGCCCGTCCGCCTTTTCCTCCTGACGCAGTACTTCTATCCCGAAGTTCCGGCCACCGCTCAGCTCTCCACTGACCTCGCGCTCGGGCTGACCGAGGCGGGCTTCGACGTGTCCGTATTCACCGGCCAGCCGGCGTACTGGGACAAGAAGCGCCTGCCGTCCAAAGAGGTCTACAAGGGTGTCAAAATCTACCGCGCCTACAGCCGCCGCCTCTCCCGGGAGGGCACCAAGAGCAGGCTCCTCAATGGCGCGACGGTCGCCGCAGGCAACTTTTTCAAGCTTATCGCCCGCAAGAAGCCGGACGTGCTCCTCGTGGACTCCACATCGCCGTTCCTCGTCAGCCTCGCCTGGGCGCTCCGCAAGCTGCGCCGCATCCCATACGTGTTCCTGGTGCAGGACGTCTACCCGGAGATCGCCGTCGAGCTGGGCGTGATCGGCGCGCGGTCCAGGCCCGCGAAGATGTGGTACGGCGTTTACAAGCGAGTCTACAGGGATGCCGCCCGAATCATCGTCCTCGGTCCTCGCATGGCCGATGTGGTCAAGCGGACCGCTCCGGCCAGCCGCCACGACAAATTCGAGGTCATCCCCAATTGGGCAGACGGCGATGCGATCCGCCCGAGGGTGCCGGCGGACAACCCAATGCGCCAGGATCTGGGGCTCGCGGACAAGCTGGTATGTATCTACTCCGGCAACATGGGCATGGTCCACGACATGAAGACGCTGGTCGAGGCGGCGACCAGGCTGAAGCACCTGGGCAAAGTGCACTTCCTGTTCATCGGTGGAGGCGGCAAGCGCGACTGGATAGAGTCGACGTTCAAGGATTGCGGCCTCACCAATGTCACGTTGCTGCCGTACCAGCCGCTTGAAAAGCTGCCGTACTCTCTCACCTGCGGCGACGTGTCGCTCGTGACGCTGGAAAAGGGCATGGAGGGCCTCTCCGCCCCGAGCAAGATATACGCCTCGCTCGCGGCCGGGCTCGCAGTCATTGCCGTCGCTGGTGCGACGTCCGAGATTGGGGACATCGTGACGTCCAACCGTTGCGGCTACCACATTCGCCAGGGCGACGTTGACGGGCTCGTGCGGGCGGTCGAATCGCTTGAGAGCGATCGCACGCTCCTGGCAGATATGAAACGCCGCGCGCGACTGGCCTACGAGGGCAACTACACGCGCAGCATGAGTATTGGGCGGTACAAATCCGTGTTGGAAAGCGTCGGTCGCGAGGGAAAGAGTTGAATGCACGACTGCGGGTGCTCATCGCGTTGGCGGCCGCCGCAGCCATAACCGCGCCGGCGTTGACGGCGCGGGCGCAAGGGCCGGGAGATGCGTGGGCCGTTACGGACAAGACGGTCCTTGTCCCGGACTTTGCGCCGCACATGACCGCGAACGTGCGTACCGGCGATCTCCTTGGGGACGGCTCCGTGCAGGTCTTCGCCGCGGAGCCGCTTCGGGGGCAGGTAATCTGGATGCGCCGACCTGACGACTTCGTGGCCTTCCAGGTCGGTCTCAGGCAGCCCGTGAGAACGCACG
This sequence comes from SAR202 cluster bacterium, assembly GCA_016872355.1. Lineage (NCBI taxonomy): Bacteria > Bacillati > Chloroflexota > Dehalococcoidia > SAR202 cluster bacterium. Next base: position 61,060 of record VGZY01000009.1, read on the forward strand.
TGGTCGATCTGGACGGCGACTCGGACAGGGACCTGCTCGTTGCCGATATAGGCTCTTTAATACCATCCGACGAAAATGTCGGTCGCGTCGTGTTGCAGCGGAACGTCGGCGGTGGGCGGTTTTAGCCGGTGACGCTGCTGGAGAACGTGGGCCGGGTTGCCTGTGCGGAGGCGGCCGACTTCGACCGGGACGGCGATCTGGACATCGCGGTGTGCGTGTTCGGAAACAACGAAGGCAAGGTAGTGTGGCTTGAGCAGAAACCTGGCATGGCGTTCGAGGAGCACGTAATCGACCCTCGCCCCGGCGCCATTCACGCGTTTCCGTTCGATGCGGACCGAGATGGCGACGCGGACATCGCAGTCTCGCTTTCGCAGGACTTTGCAGAGGTGCTGCTCTATCGGAACAACGGCGCAGGAGTTTTCGCCATAGAGGTGCTGTTCAAGGCGGCGATCAAGCAGTACGGAATGTCGGGGATTTAGCTGGCGGACCTGGACAAAGACGGCGATACGGATATTCTCGTCACGAACGGAGACGAGGGGGACGGGCCTCTGCCTGAAGGGATGGACCCGTACCAGGTGCATGGAGTGCAATGGCTGGAGAATAACGGCCTGTCAAGGGGCAGTGAATCTGTCAGTGTTTAGGGTGCAGTGATTTTGTCAGTACGGTTCGTCTCCATGGGTGGTCTGCAGCCGGCTTATGGGCGGTGGACTTAGCCGGATAGGGACTGAGTCCTCTCGCCCGAGGTTTCGGTTGAATTCCGGTGGGAGACTCCTGCGCTTCGGGTTTTGGCTGCTCACCGAGTGAAGATTGGGGATGAGAAAGGTC